>CAIOJS010000535.1 GCA_903858655.1 uncultured bacterium
CGATCTCCCTTTCTTAAATTGTTGTGTTTATTATTCGAGCACCGGCAATATTTAATTGCCGAGGCAATAACTTATTGGTTACATTTTTTTGTCTACTAATTTTGCTTCCATATCATCTCTTAAAACACGCCTGAGAATTTTATTATTTGATGTCCTAGGCAATGGGTCATTGGTTGTCTCAACATATTTGGGTACTTTATATCTGGCCAGTCTTTCAACGCAATGCGCTACAATGTCATCCGGAGTGACATTGTAGCCATCCTTGATCCTGACAGTTACGGCCACGGTTTCTCCTTTCCTGGCATCTTTTACTCCGTAAACAGCTACCTCTCCCACGCCCTCATATTCGTATATTGCCGCCTCAACTTCCGCAGGGAAAACATTATACCCTCCTCGTATAATGACGTCTTTCATTCGATCTATAATAAATACGTATCCTTCTTCATCCATCTTAGCAATATCGCCGGTATGCAGCCACCCGTCCTTGATGACCTCCGCCGTTGCTTCCGGATTATTCAGATACCCTTTCATGACCAGCGATCCTTTCATAACCACTTCTCCGATTTCACCGGGGGGCAGGAATTTCCCTTCCGGATCTACTATTCCCAATTCCACTCCGATGCCGTCAAAAGCGGGGCCACAGGATCCGATCTTTTTTACTCCATAAGGCGTAGAAGTCGCGCAGCCGGTTCCTTCCGTCAATCCCCAACCTTCTCCCATAATGAGATTAAAGCTTTTCTCTGCGGCGTAATAAAGTTCTGAAGCGACGGGGGCCGCTCCGGCCAGTACTATTCTCAGGGAACTCAGGTCATATTTATCTGCAACATCAGTCAAACTTTTTACAATTAACGGAACAGTGGACAGATACGACACTCTGTATTTTTCGATTATTTTTGCCGTTTGATCTAATTCAAATTTTTCTTGTAAAACTACCGGCCATTTGCGAAACAAAGATGCAAACGATATCGTGTTGAGTCCAAAAATGTGAGATAAGGGAACAGGACATAACGTGACCATTTCACCAAGAGGTGCATAACGCTCACGCTGTCCAATCGCTACTGATAGAAGGTTTTTATGCGTCAGCATAACACCTTTTGGTTTTCCAGTAGTTCCGGTGGTAAACAGGACTAAGGCAACATCATCGGCATCGATATCAATAGCCGGGACATTTGTTTGGGCCCCATGATTTATAAATTCATTATATGTCATAAACTCATCAGTGACGCTATCGCTCATAACAACTACTTGTTCGAGATTCAATAACCCGCTTTTTATTTTTTTGATAATGCTAAACCGATCCGGTGAAATGAAAACATGCTTTGGTTTTGCCATTTCAAACTGCGGTTTAATCTCATATTCCGTGAGAATGGAATTCATCGGCATCACGATTGCACCGCATTTTACAATACCTAAAAATATAGAGAGCACCTGTGTACAGTTCTTCATGTATATTGCCACGCCATCGCCTCTTTTAACTCCATAAGACGTTAACGACGCTGCAACCTTATCCGCTTCCGCCAATAGGTTGCCGTAGGTTGAAACACTGTCTTCAAAAAAAACCGCGTGCTTGCTTTGAATATGCTCTTCGTCTACAAACTCTTTAAATGTTAAATAAAAATCTTTCATCTTTTGGAAATCTCCTTTTACTTTTCCTTCAAAG
>CAIOJS010000536.1 GCA_903858655.1 uncultured bacterium
ACATGATGTCATAAAACTAGAAATGATATCATTCATCATACACATGATGTCATAAAACTGAAAATGATATCATTCATGAGACAAATGATGTCATAAAACTAGAAATGGTATCATAAGTCAGACACATGATGTCATAACCCTAGAAATGATGTCATTCATCCGATTTGTGTGCTTTTTTGATTTTACTTTAGTTATTTATATCCCCTGTATGTTCGGTCAGGCGGGTTTTGTGCTTTTCTTTGTGAAACTTGTGATTGAAAAATTTTTCCACAATGGACACAAAGTTAGTGCACAAAGAACACAAAGCCTAACACTCTAAAGTACTAAAAGTCTAATGGTTTAAAGCTTAAAAGCCTAGTATAATATCTTAAAAAATCATAAAAAGCCTCCAATTATGAATAGATTACCTATCTTTGTAGAAAAATATACCATGAAGAAATCCATACTTATAATTTTTCTTTCGTTATGTGCCTTTGCGGTGCAATCGCAAACCACCATCAACAACTCCAATATGCCTGCTGCGGGCAACATCATCCCGTTGCGCACTGCTGCCGGTGTCAATGGCATTGATTACACCGCCACGGGAGCCGATTTTGTTTGGGATTTCACCACGCTGACCTCCAATGGCAATGTGGAAGACACCTTTTTGAGTGTGTTTTCTACGCCTTTAACCTACAATATCGCTTATAGCAACCCCTTCGACCAAGCTCATTTAGCCACTGTCGCCACCAAACAAAGCATGGCGGCGATTCCTTTGCTGCAAATCTCCGACTCCTATTCGTTTCTAAAAAACTCAAGTGCTCAATTTGCCGAAGTTGGCGTGGGGCTTACTATCAGTGGCGTCGGTTTGCCGCTCACCCTCAACAATCCCGACATACGCTATAAATTCCCCATCACCTTTGGCACAGTGGATTCCTGCGATTCAAAATATGGTGCTGCTATTCCCGGCGTGGGCTATTATGGCGAAAAACGTCATCGCGTCAACTATGTGGACGGATGGGGAACTCTTTATTTGCCTCATGATACCTTCAATGTGATGCGCGTCAAATCTATCGTTGACTATGTTGACACGGTTTATTTGGATACGCTTAGCTTTGGCTTCCCCATTTCGCGCACCGAAACCGAATATAAATGGTTGGCACAAGAGTTGAACGTACCTGTGTTGCAAATCACCAACATTTTAGGTGTGTTGACCATCCGTTATCACGACCAAACCCCGGCAGACTTCTCCGTTCAAAGTAATGAAAACGCTTTGACGCTCAATCTCTATCCCAATCCTGCAAGCGAAATGATGACCATTGATTTACCTCAAAAAGATGCTGCTACGCATATCATGATTCGTGACATCTTAGGCAGAGAAGTTTATAGGAAGGACTTTATAGGGGTGAACAAGGCGGTGATATCCCTGCACGACATGGCGCAAGGAGTCTATAGCGTAGAAGCTATTTCGGGCGGACACAGCTATAAAGCCAAACTTATTAAAGAATAGCCAAGGGGCTTTCCTCAAGCAGTTTGTAGTGCTACAAGGCTCATCTTTTTATAGATATGCATATCGAAAATCATGAGGCTTATAGAGGCAACTCAATAAAAATTTTATTTTTGAATATTTTTTTTGCTTACGTATCAAATTATTCATTAATTTTGAAGAAAAAAACACATGAAATTCAATATAGGCGACAAGGTCAAGTTTCTAAACGAAAAAGGTGGCGGCATAATAAGTAAAATTTTGAGCAATACGATGGTGCATGTGGCTGTTGACGATGGTTTCGACATGCC
>CAIOJS010000537.1 GCA_903858655.1 uncultured bacterium
TGTTTTTTCCTTTGTCTGCTTTTGGTGCAGTGGTAGAACTAACGGCAAGTATAGTTAATGTGCAAATACCGCAAAGAGCGGCGGCTATGGATTTACCGGTTAGTACTGAATTTTCTTTACCCAACAGTAGGATAATAATAACGCAAGCGGATGGTTCTATTATTGCTACTGGAAACTTACCTTCCGGTCAATTAAAAACCGGCGCTTCCACAAATATCACTTTTTCTTACGATCCTGCTTTAGCTCCATACAACATTTATGCAGAATCGCGCGTAGACACAACTCCGGGAATAATGATTAATAAAGCAAATTGTATCTCCGTTACTAGCGGTTCCAGTTGGGTAAATCTTTATGGCGGATCTTTAAATTATTACGACACTACTTCAAGCACTTGGACTGCATCCTCTTGTCTATCTCCGTTCGCTCCTGCTGTGGCCTCTCCATATGTCTGGATGGCTAATTATAGTAATAATACTATTACAAGAATTGATCCTTCTTCGGGTAATGCGGTAACAACATATGCTGCCGGAAGCGGTCCGCAAGGAATTGCAATTGATGCATCGGGAAATGTATGGGTTACCGACAGAGTTGGTGGCACTGTAACAGAACTTAATCCTTCTTCTGGTAATATAATAGCAACATATACTGTCGGAAGCGGACCACTAGGGATTACAATTGATGCTCCGGGAAATGTATGGGTTAGTAATTATGATAGTGGAACTGTTACAAAGATTGGTTATTTAGGAAATATAGTTGGGACATATACTGTCGGAAGTCATCCTGTCGAGGTTTCTGCAGATGCTTCCGGAAATGTATGGGTTGCTAATAGTAGCGATAATACTGTTACAAAGCTTGGTCCATCAGGTAATACAATAGGAACATATGCTGTCGGAAACGCTCCTTATGGAATTGCAATTGATGCATCGGGAAATGTATGGGTTACTAATTCAAATGATGAGAGTGTTACAAAGCTTGGTCCATCAGGTAATACAATAGGAACATATATTGTAGGAACTGGATCGTACGCTTTGGAAATTGAAGCAGATGCTTCCGGTAATATATGGGTCAATAGGTGGGATGGTAATCTTGTAGAGCTTAATTTATCTGGAAACGTAACAAACACATATCCTACTGTGGGCTATCCGGAAGGATTTCAAATTGACGCTTCAGGAAATTTATGGGTTGAGGGGTATTGGGGAAGTGTTATAGAGCTTAATCCATCATCGGGCAACCCAATACCGCCTGGAGCCACTGTCGCAAGCCGTTCTTATGCTATTGGAGACCCTTCTGGGTTTGCTTTGCGCAACTTTGTTTTGCCAGAAGCTACAACTACTTCGTCGTCTATTGCCCTAGATGCAACAAATGTTGTAGGCAATTATTGGAGATCGCCTTCGCTTTATTTAATTACATTAAGTCAATAGATTTTATTTAATAATATGAAAAAAGCATTACTTTCAATTTTCTTTATTCTTACCCTTATTCTCGGTTTTTCTAATCAAGCTAAAGGTGCTTATGTTCCCAAGATATATGTGCAAAAATTAACAGTTAGTGGTGTTAGCAACGGTCGATTGGAAGGAAAATTTGTAATTTGGAACAGCGAAAACTATTATTTTCCAGAGATTGATTATGCAATAAAATTATTTAAGGGCACCGATTTTAATACTTTACAGTTAATCGACACAAAAGTGTCAGATGCGTTATCTATTTCACCTGAAGAAACGGTCCTGGAATCTTTCACTTATCAATATCCAAAAAATATTGTAGCAGGGGATTACACCCTTAGAATTCAAGTTGTTACTGCCCAAGGAACTGAATTGGGTTGGGATGACAAGGCGGTTTCTCTACAAGGGCAGAATAATACTTTGAATATTCTCAATGAGTATTCCAAAGTTTTGGCCGATAAATCACAATATTCCCCTCTAGAGGGAGCAAATGTTTCTCCCGGAACAGATGTAGCCGCTTATTTAAAAGTGAAAAACCCAGGAGACGAGACAACCGTTGTACCACAAATTAAGATTTTCAAAA
>CAIOJS010000538.1 GCA_903858655.1 uncultured bacterium
AATGAAAATTCTTTACAGAATTTGCGAGCAATGATCAATTCACCAAAATACGACATACGATCTTTGAATTTGTATGTGCTATCTACACCATAATATTTCTTCTCATGCCCACTGATGGTAGCATTTCCATATAAGGTTAAAGAAAAAGGAATACAGTTGTTGACAGTTTGTTCCATAAGTTTTGCTTTACCAAATAACTCTTGATATTTGTTGTCTTTTTCTGTAGAGATACCGACCATAAGTTGATCAATTATAGAGTAACTTAATGACATACGAATGTTAGAGGCACCATATAAACCAAACAAATCATGAATTCCATTGCTTAGGTTTGAAAAACGGTGTTGAATCACCAATTCCAATTTGCCTTTAGCAGGAACAAAGCTAGTTTGAGCATCAATTAAAAATGTGCTGCCCCAAACTTCATCCACAGGTTTTTTTCCTTCGGCTTTTGCCAATGCAATTGAATCTCTTTTTGCAGTTTCGCTATCTTGAGCGTATAAAGCTACAGAAAATACAAATGCAATAATAATTAAATAAATCTTTTTGTTCATAACAAATAATGTTTTTAATATATATAATAAATAGGTTAGTTGTTTAAAGCACCTTGGCTAATCCATTGGAGTAATAAGTCACCAGAACTTGCGTGAATTCCGCCGCCATGATGATTTGGATTTTCAGTTATATGAACATAAATAAGGCTTGCCGAAGGATTTGCTACATCTACTAGGCTATTACTTACAATATTGTTATAAGCAACTGATTCCTCAAAGCAAGGAGCTTGTCCACCTGTGCCATGGCAAACACAACAATCGGAGTCAAGCATTGGAACAACGTCCGTTTTGAACTTTACTGAATCAACTGGCGCACCTGGGTCATAAGCTTTTTTGGTAGATCCCAAATCAATGACACTTTTTTCACAACTGCTGAATAGGAGGGCTACCCCGCAGGTAATCATACAAAAAAATAGTATTCTTTTCATCATCATAGAAATTAAAAATTAGTAATTAAATTATCTGTTTATTATTATTTCGGTGCAAATTTAGAGAAAAAACAATATGTAAAACGCACCCGTATCAGAATGCAATAGATTGTTCATATCTCAGTTATTATAATTGGCTTATTATCAGAATTGTGACATACTATGCAGCGGCAAGAATCATAAATTTATATGATATATATCAGCGATATTATTATTATAGAATTTGTGTGCAAGTGTACATCTGTTTTAACCGAAAAATTAAGTCTTAATGACATGATTTCATTCATAGGAAAATGAAAAATTGTAATGGGATGATTCTATAGTATTTATGAGGAAGTGAAACTTAATAATAACATGATGGTTCATAATAGAATTCTATTTCACTTTTCTATTGAAATTTAGTTCACCTATGATTAATTTGAGTTTTCATTATTACACATGAAAACTAATCATTATATCTATATGCTTTTATGTTGATTCGCGGGTTTTCGAACTCAGGCTAGCGTTCGGGGCGGTATTTGTTTCTTTTTAAACCATAAACCGTGCGGAAATGATAACCATAGATAGAAAATGAAACTGCATCAGCAAAGAGCGATGGCTTTTTGAAGAAGGTCCAAATCATGAACTTCCAATAATCTCTTCTGCCACGATTGACCATACCTATAATTATAATAGATTTTACGAAAGCTATCATTGCAGTGATATCAAACTTAACCGGATTTGCATTGGGACGGGGTTTGTAGGTGCGCAGGAGGTTGCGGATTCGTTTGTAGTAGGGTTTTGTGGTATAAATTTCCTGTATCACTCTTTTGTAGCCATCCATCAATTCTTGATAATTCATGCGGGGGACAAAATTCATGGATAAGTCGGTGTTGTTGCCCGAAGATTCTACTGTTAGTCTGTTTTCGGCTTCCAAGCGGTCGTAAAGTTTGGTGTTTTTGGGTGCATTCAGCAAGCCGACCATGGCGGAAACGATGCCACTTTGTTGTATGAAATCTATCTGACGTTGAAAAACTGAAGAGGAGTCGCTGTCGAAGCCCACGATCAAGCCGCCCGAAACCTGTAAGCCGGCAGTTTGTATCTTCTTTATGGATTCCAACAGATTTCTGTTCTTGTTCTGCACTTTGTTACATTCGTGCAAGGAAGTTTCTTCAGGAGTTTCTATCCCAATAAAAACGGAATTAAAACCTGTGTCAACCATCAACTTCAAGAGTTCGTTATCATCTGCAAGATCAATAGAAGCTTCGGTGTTGAACACGAAAGGATAGTTGTGCTGCTGCATCCATTCTTTCATGGCAGGCAGCAATTCGTACTTTATAGCCTTTTTGTTGCCTATGAAGTTATCATCCACAATAAAAACATTTCCACGCCAATGTAATTGATAGAGTTTTTCCAATTCATTCAGTATTTGGGCGGGAGATTTTATTCTTACTTTATGCCCAAACAGCGATGTTATTTCGCAGAAATCGCAGGAAAACGGACATCCACGCGAAACTTGTATGCTCATGAAGGCATAATTTTTTTGCGATAATAGTTGGAAGTCGGGGACTGCAGTGGATTTTATATCAGGATACTCTTTTGTTTTGTAGATATGCTGTGGATTTCCGTTCTTCAGATCGTTGAGGAATTGTGGAAGCGTGATTTCGGCTTCGTTCAATATCATGTAATCCACTTGCGGGTAGTTTTCGTAATCCTGAGTGAATAGGGGACCGCCGGCAACTATTTTTACGCCTTGGCGGATACATTCTTCAATCACTTTGTTCACAGAATCCTTTTGGATATACATGGCGCTGATGAAAACATAGTCTGCCCACTGAATGTCTTTCACCTTAAGGGTTTCGACGTTCATATCTATGAGTTTTTTCTCCCAAGTGCCGGGCAGCATAGCCGAAACGGTGATTAATCCCAAAGGGGGAACGGCAGCTTTTTTCGATATAAATCGTAAAGCATGTTTAAAACTCCAAAATGAATCGGGGTAATGCGGGTGTACAAATAGTACTTTTGTTGTGTCAGTCACAATTTCTTTTTTTGAATGAATATAATATATGCTACGCTGCATTCGCCTCAAAAGTGCAATAAACAGTGTAAATAGGAATGTTATGAAAACGAAAAGAGAAATGGATTAACTGAGATAAATACAGCAAAAGATAGAAGTTGACTTCCTCATTACAAGACTATGATGCAAAGATACGAAAAAACACTCGGTTTGCTGCACTTTATTTCTCAAAATCATTATATTAACTAAAGAATAACGCGACACTTTTTTCTGTTTCTTCAATACATATAATAATAAAAGGAAGAATTTTCGATCCATTTCTGTTTCAAAAGTGAAGTAATAAAGGGTGTCGAGCGCATTTTGAGAAATATAATTCAGAGATGAATTATTATATTTGCACATTATTGAAAAGTTTTTGCAGCTATGAATCATTTATTTTCTATTTTTGCACTCTCAAACATAAAAATACAAAACATGAAAAGAGATACTCAAATTTTTGATTTGATTCAGCAGGAGCAAGACCGTCAGTTGCACGGAATAGAATTGATTGCTTCTGAGAACTTCGTTAGCCAACAAGTTTTGGAGGCAATGGGGTCGGTATTGACCAATAAATATGCGGAAGGCTATCCCGGAAAACGGTATTATGGCGGTTGCGAAATCGTGGATCAGACCGAACAAATCGCAATTGACCGTGCCAAGGAATTGTTTGGCGCTACCTACGCCAATGTGCAGCCCCATTCGGGTGCGCAAGCCAACATGGCTGTTTTGTTAGCCTGTCTGAAGCCCGGCGACTTGTTCATGGGACTGAATCTGTCGCATGGCGGACATCTTTCGCATGGTTCGTTGGTGAATTCGTCGGGAATTTTGTATAAGGTGGTGGATTATGGTGTGGAAGAAGACACGGGCATGGTGAATTATGACAAGATGGAAGAAGTGGCTTTGCGCGAACGTCCGAAATTGATTATCGCAGGTGCATCGGCATATTCCCGCGATTGGGATTTTGCTCGCATGCGTTCCATTGCCGACAAAATCGGTGCTATTTTGATGGCAGATATTGCCCATCCTGCCGGTTTGATTGCAAAAGGTTTGTTGAACAATCCCATTCCGCATTGCCATATCATCACGACGACCACCCATAAGACTTTGCGTGGTCCGCGCGGCGGAATGATACTGTTGGGTAATGACTTTGAGAACCCATTTGGCGTAAAAACACCCAAAGGTGAACTGAAAATGATGTCGGCGATGATAGATTCGGCAGTTTTTCCGGGCATACAAGGCGGTCCGTTGGAACATGTGATTGCTGCTAAGGCGGTGGCTTTTGGAGAAGCTTTGACGGCAGGCTACACAGACTACGTGGTGCAGGTGAAAAAGAATGCGCAGGTGATGTCGAAATGCTTTACCGACAAAGGTTACAAAGTTATTTCGGGCGGAACCGACAATCATCTTATGTTAATTGATTTGCGTACCAAATTCCCCGACATAACTGGCAAACAAGTTGAAAATACCTTGGTTCGGGCGCATATCACCATCAACAAAAATATGGTTCCTTTCGACAGTCGTTCGCCATTCACCACTTCGGGATTGCGCGTGGGCACTCCTGCTATCACCACCCGCGGCATGAAAGAAATTCACATGCCCATCATTGTGGATTTGCTCGACGAAGTGATTTCGAACATCGAAAACGAAGCCACCATACACGCCGTGGGCGAACAAGTGAAGAAATTTACAAGCGAATTCCCCATATTTGCCTATTAATATTCAAAAGAAAGAAGCACCTGTTGCGTTGCGGCAGGTGTTTTTTTATGTTGATACATTTTTCTCAAACTTAATACTAACTTAATATTGACTTCGCACGTTTCTATTACTTTTGCAGGATGAAAACACTCTATTTAATACGTCATGGCAAGGCATCTTTGGAGCATGAAGATGTGCCAGACCACAGACGTCCGCTGTTGAAGAAAGGGGAGGAGCGGTCGGCTTTGGTGGCTGATTTCTTTAAGAAAAATAATTGCCAATGTGAGCTTTTGTTGAGCAGCCATGCTGTGCGCGCAGTGGAAACTGCCAAGATAGTGGCGCGCGGTTTCAACTATTTGCCCGAGAAAATTGTGGTGGACCCGCGATTTTATCATGCCGATGTGTCCAAATATTTCGAGATACTTTTCGAAATTGACGATAGCGTTTCTCAGCTTGCCATTGTGGCTCACAATCCTTATATCACCGAGTTCGCGAATTGTTTTTTGGAGGAAAAAATTTCGGGCATGCCCACTTCCACGGTGGTTTGTGTTGAAATTGATGCCGAACATTGGAACGAAATCAACTTGGCGAGATACAAAAAACGTTTTATCATCAACCCTAAAATGCTCTAAATGCTTTTTGCTTCTATTGATATCGGCACCAATGCCGTGCGCCTTTTGTTTGCCAATGTTTATGTGCGCAACGACATCACGGTGGCTGAAAAAGCTTCCCTCATCCGCATTCCGATACGTTTGGGCGACGATGTTTTTAACTTGAACCGCATTTCGGACACCAAAACCGACGATTTGTTGAAAACCATGCAGGCGTTTAAGTTGCTGATAGATGTGTATCATCCTTTGGGCTTCGAGACCTGTGCTACGGCTGCCATGCGCGAGGCGGAAAACAGCGCCGAAGTGGTGGAACGCATCCAAAACGAGACGGGTTTGAACATTCGCGTAATCACGGGTTTGGAGGAAGCTGAAATTGTGACCGCATCCAACAATATTGCCATCAAAAAGCGCTATAAATATAAGATGTATGTGGATGTGGGCGGCGGAAGTACCGAAATTTCTTTGCTCCAAGACCATAAAATCATTGCTTCGAAATCTTTTAAGATAGGAACGATACGCTATTTGAACGAAAAAGTGGACGAACACGAATGGGAAAAGATGCAAAATTGGCTCAAAGCTTTTAAGGACGATTTCGGGAAGATATATGTGATAGGTTCGGGCGGAAATATCAATAAAATTGCCAAAATATATGGGCGCACCGACACCAATATGGTCTATTTGAACGAACTTGAGGACGCCTTTAAGCACTTGAACCGATACTCTTTAACGGAGCGCATCGAAAAACTTGGTTTACGTCCCGATCGTGCCGATGTTATCATCCCCGCATCTATAATTTTCATCAAAATATTACAATGGATGAAGGGCGATTTTGTGCATGTGCCTAAAATTGGTTTGGTGGATGGTTTGATTTATAAGGTGCATGGGGAATATATGAGGAGTCTGAAGGAAAATTTGGCTTAGGAGCCTATCCACAGGGCGAAAGGTTGATTAGTTAATTATAGGTCATTTAGTTGTCATTTAGTTGTCATTTAGTTGTCATTTGGAGGTCATTTAGAGGTCATTTTTTTTCATTAGTTGTCATTGATAGTCATCTGATGACTTCAAGTCATCTGATGACTGGCTAGAGTTATAAAATGAAAAAGGCTTGCTGATGGGCAAGCCTTTTTTTATTTGGATTAAAATAAGGATTTAGGTGTTGGGTTGGGGAGGGTTAGGTTCGACGGGGGGAGGGACGATTTTGGCTAGTTTGATGGTGGCTTTGGCGATGTGGTCGTTGTCAATGCCAATGTTGGTTTTG
>CAIOJS010000539.1 GCA_903858655.1 uncultured bacterium
AAGATCGTCATGGGACTCTTCGGCTTATTCCTAGCCATGTTTTTATTAGTCCATCTCACAATCAACCTATTATTACTCTGCAACGACGGCGGCGAACTCTTCACGGCAGCCTCTTCGTTTATGGGCACAAATATAGCAATTAAAATATTCGAGTACGTACTTTTCGGAGGATTTTTTATTCACATCATCATTGGAGTCATTCTTACATTAAAAAATTGGGCTTCCCGTCCCGTCGGTTATTTGGTCGCCAACAAATCCCACACCTCCTTCTTCTCCAAGTATATGTTCTACACGGGAGCCATCATATTTATATTCTTAATTCTGCATTTCATGCACTTTTTCTTCATCAAAATCGGATGGGTACAAGTGCCTGCAGGGCTTGAAAAACACGACTTCTATAAAATGGCAATCGCTTTATTCACCAATAAATTATACTCCTTAGTGTATATCGCTTTCTTCATCTTTTTAGGATTCCATTTAAACCACGCCATACAGTCGGGCTTCCAAACCTTGGGTTTAAACCACAACAAATATAATTGTACTATAAAAAGAGTCAGTCTTATCTATTCCCTCTTAGTGGCAGGCGGTTTTTCTCTAGTACCTATTTATTTCATGTTCTTTTTCTAAGTCAATTCAATTTTATTAATTCGTAAATCACCTTATATAATATACCTGCAGCTATGACAACATTAAATTCTAAAATTCCTCAGGGCAATTTAGCTGATAAATGGACCACTTACAAATCAACCTGTAAGTTAGTTAACCCGTCAAACAAAAGAAAACTCGACATTATCGTCGTCGGAACAGGACTTGCGGGTGCTTCCGCTGCTGCTTCCCTTGGCGAGCTTGGCTACAATGTGAAAGCCTTTTGCTATCAAGACAGTCCTCGTCGGGCTCACAGTATTGCTGCTCAAGGCGGTATTAATGCTGCAAAAAACTATCAAAATGATGGCGACAGTGTCTATCGTTTGTTTTACGACACTATCAAAGGTGGCGATTATCGTTCTCGTGAAGCCAATGTATATCGTCTCGCCGAGGTCAGCAACGGTATCATCGATCAATGCGTGGCGCAAGGCGTTCCCTTTGCCCGCGATTATGGCGGATTGTTAGACAATCGTTCCTTCGGTGGCGCTCAGGTATCGCGCACTTTCTACGCTCGCGGACAAACAGGACAACAACTCCTCTTGGGAGCTTACAGCACCTTGAGTCGTCAGATAAACAAAGGCACCGTGAAACTCTACAACCGTCGCGACATGCTCGATGTGGTGGTTATTGACGGAAAAGCTCGCGGCATCATCGTTCGCAACTTGGTGACGGGCGAAATCGAAAAACACTTTGGTCATGCTGTCGTATTGGCTACGGGTGGTTATGCCAACACCTATTATCTTTCAACCAACGCTATGGGCTCCAACGCAACACCCTTGTGGCGTGCCTACAAAAAAGGCGCTTTCTTCTCAAACGCTTGCTTCACTCAGATTCACCCCACCTGCATCCCCGTCCATGGCGACTTCCAATCCAAACTCACTTTGATGAGCGAAAGCTTGCGCAATGATGGTCGGATTTGGGTGCCTAAAAAACTCGAAGACGTCGCCAAACTTCGCAAACGCGACATCAAACCTTCCGACATCCCCGAAGAAGACCGCGACTATTACCTCGAACGTCGCTACCCCGCTTTCGGAAACCTCGTGCCCCGCGACGTAGCTTCCCGTGCTGCCAAAGAACGTTGCGATGCAGGTTTCGGCGTTAGCCATTCGGGCTTGGCTGTTTTCCTCGACTTCAAAGAATCCATCGCCCGTTTAGGCAAAAACGTCATCGAAGAACGCTATGGAAACCTCTTTCAGATGTACGAACAAATCATCAACGAAAACCCGTACGAAACACCCATGATGATTTATCCTGCAGTGCATTATACCATGGGCGGCATTTGGGTTGACTATGACCTGATGACCACCATCCCGGGCTTATTTGCCATCGGCGAATGCAACTTCTCCGACCATGGCGCCAACCGCTTGGGAGCTTCAGCCCTCATGCAAGGCTTAGCCGACGGATATTTCGTACTTCCCTACACTCTCAGCAACTATCTCTCATCCGAAATCCACACCAAACGCATCCCTACCGACGCTCCCGAATTTGTGCAAGCCGAAAAAGACCTCAACGACCAACTTGCCAAACTCATGAACATCAAAGGAAAACAATCCGTTGACTCCATCCACAAAAAATTCGGCAAACTCATGTGGGAATATTGCGGCATGGGCAGAACCGAAGAAAGATTGAAAAAAGGCTTATCACTCGTTCCCGACATCAAAAAAGAATTTTGGACCGACCTTTTCATTCCGGGCGACATGAACGAATTTAACCCCGAATTGGAAAAAGCGAGCCGTCTTATAGACTTTATTGAACTCGGCGAATTGATTATGAAAGATGCTTTGCAGCGTCGTGAATCCTGCGGAGGTCATTTCCGCGAAGAAATGCAAACCGAAGAAGGTGAAGCCAAACGCGACGACGAAAACTTCGCTTTCGTTTCCGCTTGGGAATTCAAAGGTGAAGGCAACGAACCCCAACTTCACAAAGAACAACTCCATTTTGAAGTCGCTAAACCTTCTCAACGAAGTTACAAATAAAAAGGTCGGACACGGAAGTTGCAAGCCACAAATCAGCTTACAACTTCCCCAATCACCCTATAATATAAGGTAAAACAAAAATCACATAACATAAATCATAATTCTCAAATCTTAAATATTCATCCAATGGATTTAACTCTCAAAATTTGGCGTCAAAAAAACTCCTCATCAAAAGGAAAATTCGAAACCTATAAAGTTAACGACGTATCGCCCGACAGTTCGTTCTTCGAAATGCTCGACACCCTCAATCAGCAAATCATCGAAAAAGGTGACGACCCTGTAGCTTTCGACCACGATTGTCGCGAAGGCATCTGCGGAACCTGCAGCCTATATATCAACGGTCGCCCTCACGGTCCAAAACAAGGCATCACAACCTGTCAACTTCACATGCGCTCATTCAAAAATGGCGACACCATCGTCATCGAACCATGGCGTGCCAAACCGTTTCCTTTGGTAAAAGACCTCATTGTTGACCGTTCAGCCCTCGATTTAATCATTCAAGCAGGCGGTTACGTATCCGTAAACACCGGAGGCATCCCCGACGCCAACGCCATTCCTATATCCAAGCAAAATTCTGATTTGGCTATGGACGCTGCCTCTTGCATCGGCTGTGGTGCTTGCGTAGCCTCCTGTGCCAATGCCTCTGCCATGCTCTTTGTCGGCGCCAAGGTATCCCAACTCGCCCTTTTGCCGCAGGGTAAAATCGAGGCTGCCAACCGTGTAGAGAAAATGGTTGCCGAAATGGATCGCTTAGGCTTTGGCAACTGCTCCAACACCTACGCTTGCGAAGCCGAATGTCCCAAAGAGATAAAAGTCACCAACATTGCCCGCATGAACCGTCAATTTATGAAAGCAAAAGTCTGTGCCGAGAAACACGAAGCGGCTAGTTTTGGAGGATAGTGGGTTGAAGCTCCAAGTCTCAAATTCCAAGCTCCAAATCCCAAGGAAAAAACCACTTAGACACTTAGAGCACTAAGATACACTAAGAAGAAAACAATAGAACAATCTAACAATAAAGCAATAAAAAAAGGCTTGCCATCACTGACAAGCCTTTTTCTTTTGTTGTATATTTGATACCTTAGGAAACTTCTTGTGTGGATATTTCCATCATAACATCGCAGATGGTGTCCTCATTATTTTTGATTTCGACGGTGATTTCCTGCATTACGAAGCCTGGTTTGCTGAATTGCACCTTATAAAATCCATCTTTCAGGTGCTGGGTGCGAAACGTGCCGTCGGGTTTGGTATAACAATCGGCGATGTTGCCATCCATCACGTGAACTTTCACATCAGGTTCAGGGATGATAGTATGTCCGCGGAAAGCCGTGCCTGTGAGAGTGCCTACATGTTCGGAAGCTGATGACCTATGTTCTTGAAAATATTGTTGAGAAAAGAAAAGGCTCATTTTTGCAGGTTGACCTATATATTCCAAAGCTAAATTAAACAAATTTGATTGCA
>CAIOJS010000540.1 GCA_903858655.1 uncultured bacterium
GATATATTGATGTAAGCATGGTCAGTTATCGGGTTAGGATAAATACCACCGACACTACTAACAAATTCAGAGAGTATGTCATTTATTGATGCAGTGATTCCGCTTGTTTTAACAGTTACGAGAATATTGCTTACATCCGGATTTGTTGCACTTATTGTCACAACGCCCGGAGTACAGTTTAATCCTGCAATTTCAGCATATATCTTGTAAGTTCCCCATGCAAGATGATTGAATGTAAATGTACCATACATATTGCTGTGTGTTGATGCCATCGGGTTGTTACTATTGTCAAGCAATAATATTTCAACACCACTGAGTGGATCTCCGGGGCCTGTAAGCTTGCTCCCTCCCTGAATTACATTACCACCAATCGAGCCATTGCCATTAGTTGAAGAATAAACCGAAACAAGGTTAATGTTGTATCCGGTTAGTGAAGAAGAAGGTGCCACATAAACTATTGTCGCATTAGCCCAATTGTCAACATCTCCATAATATGTAGGTACGTAATCATTATAGTAAATGGAATTGGTAGCAAGACTTGCCAACACGAGGTAATTGCCAGGTGTAATATTCTGGAAACAGTAATAACCTGATGAGTCAATAGTAGTGGTAGCGCTATAGTTGTATGCATTTCCAAGTGAGTCAACACCAATTAATGCAACAGCGCCATAGTCTGCATAATTAGCTCCTGCAATTACCTGTCCACAGAGATATGAATTCGATGAGGTTCCAACATATACATACTCGCAATAGGTATCCGTGCATCCGTTGTTGGTGGCTGTGGTAAGACAAACATAATATGAACCTAAACTGCTAAATTGATGAACAGGATTTTGGATAGTGCTGCCTGTACCATCTCCAAAGTCCCAGCTATATGTTGTGGTTGTCAAGGAGTCATTTGAATAACCATAAAATGAAACATTGGTTCCGCTTACATAATATTGGAAGGCAGCCTGGCAACCATGAGGAACATTTGATGTGTCGGCATGAAGCGAATCACAATAAGTACAATCCAGATTTCCCAGGCTATCATAAATACTAAGACAAATCATATAGTTCCCAATAGTACCAAAGGTATGAACGGGAGATAACAATGTGGACGTAGTGCCATCTCCAAAGTTCCAAAGACATGTTGATGAACTTGGCAAACCTGTTGAATTGTAGAAATAATACTCAAGGAAATTAGAAGAATCAGCATAAGCTGTGTAAGAAGTGGGACATCCAGTAAAAGGAAGACACTGCAAAGTGAAATTAACTACCATAGGAATAGTTGCACTGGTAACTGTCTGTTGCACCATTGACCCGTTACAGTCAGATGTTGAAACATAAAATGTGATAGGTGCTGAATTAGGAAAAGTTAAGGTGTCAACATAGAAACCATTTTGATCGGTGTTCACGTAATTATAATAATAGGATGTAGAGTTTGAAGTGTCAGCATAAAAGTAAACCGTCTGGTTCGCAATAGGTGCGCTGGTAACACTGTTTACAATTGTACCACTGATAGTGGTTGTGACATTTTGTGAAAATACACTTTGTATTAACACGATCATGATTGCTAAGGAAGTAATCAGTTTTTTCATACGTTTTTGGTTTTAATGATTGTAAAAGTACTATTTTTTTTAATTATTGATTAAATTGATAGTGATTACTCAGTGACAGAGTAAGGCAATAGACATAAAGCGTCCAAAACA
>CAIOJS010000541.1 GCA_903858655.1 uncultured bacterium
AGCGGAAAAACAAAAGCAAATAATTGAATCAAAAAAATTAAATAAAATATAAATCAAAACCAATATAGCTGAAATGGATAATAAGAGAATTAAAACTGGAACCCTAGCAATTACGAGAAACATCAGTGATTTCAGGAAAGGAACCGGAAACATCTATGAAACACTTGTGATTTTGTCGAATCGTGCCAACAAGATTTCCACTGAATTGAAAGAAGAACTTACATCAAAAACCGAAGAGTTTGGAATCCCTGCCGATAATTTGGAAGAGATCTTTGAAAATCGCGAACAGATTGAAATCGCAAAATATTACGAACGCTTACCAAAAGCAACTTTGCAGGCAATTCAAGAATATCTGACAGGGAAATTATATTTTCACAATCCGGCAAAAGAAAACCCAACAGACTTTTAATTTTCGGGTATGCTTAAAGGCAAAAAAATCATTATTGGGATTACCGGGAGTATTGCCGCTTACAAGATACCTTCACTGATACGTGCTTTCATCAAGGACGGAGCAGAAGTTAAGATTGTTGCGACCAAAAATTCTTTGGAATTCGTTACAAAAATTACATTAGAGACTTTGTCGAAAAACAAAGTGTATCATGATGTTTTTGATAAGGATAATGATTATACCACCGAACATATTTCGCTGGCTGAGTGGGGAGATTTACTTTTAATTGCGCCTGCAAGTGCCAATATCATCGGCAAATATGCAAACGGTATTGCTGACGATGTGCTATCTACCTTTATGCTCGCTTTCGACAGGAAAGTATTTATAGCTCCTGCCATGAATACTGGGATGTATAAAAGTTTCCCGGTTCAGAAGAATATGAAATATCTTGAAGAAAATGGGGTGTCTTTCATTGCTCCAGGATATGGAGAACTGGCTTGTGGCACAGTGGGCGATGGCAGGATGGAAGAGCCTGAGAAAATTGCCACTATCGTCTCAACATATTTGAATAGAGGGCAAGATTTAAAAGATAAAAAGGTTCTGGTTACGGCTGGTCCAACACAAGAAAGCATAGACCCTGTGCGTTTCATCAGTAATCATTCGTCGGGTCTTATGGGATTTGAAGTGGCAAGAAATTGTGCAGAGCGTGGGGCTTTGGTTACACTCATCGCAGGTCCTGTAAATTTGACTATAACAATGCCAAACATACAGCGAATTAATGTGGTTACTGCCGAACAAATGCGCACGGCATGTTTGGAACATTTTGATGCCAATGATATCACAGTCATGGCGGCTGCTGTTGCTGACTATACATCAGAGGTAGTAGCTGCCAAGAAACTCAAGAAGCAGCCCGAAAGGCTCTCTATTAAATTTATTAAAACACCTGATATCCTTGCCGAATTGGGTAAAAAGAAACGAAGCGACCAGATTTTAGTTGGTTTCGCTCTTGAAACCGATAATGAATTGGAAAATGCTAAATTGAAAGTGAGAAATAAAAATCTTGATTTCATCGTTCTGAATTCCTTAAGAGATAAAGGAGCAGGATTCAAACATCTAACGAATAAAATCTCCATTATCAACAAAAATCTTTTGCTAAAAGTTTTTGAAATCAAGCCGAAAAGTAAAGTGGCTGTTGATATTGTCAATGAAATTGTTGCGACCTATAAAAAATAAAATATGAAAAAGGTATTTTTTGCATTAATTGTAATTCTTGTAACTTCTATAAATTCTCGAGCACAGGAGTTATTGTGTACTGTAACGGTTAATTCAACTCAAATCAGCGGCAGCGACAAGTCCGTGTATGAGGATTTACAAACTGCTATTAAAGAATTTATGAATACCCGTAAATGGACCAATTATACCTATAGTACGGAAGAAAAAATTGATTGTAATGTATTTATCAATATTACCGAACGCGTTTCGGACCAAGAATTTAAAGGGACCATACAGGTGCAATCGCGTCGTCCGGTGTTTGGTACTTCCTATTTCTCACCCCTAATTAATTTAATTGACAAGGACTTTTCTTTTAAATATATACAAAAACAATCTTTAGAGTATGATGACAATAATATCTACTCCAATCTTACTGCGGTTTTGGCATATTATGCATATATAATCATCGGCATGGATTTCGATTCGTTTTCACTAAAGGGAGGTTCGCAGTTTTATACAAAAGCTCAGAACTTGGTCAATCTTTCACAGAATGGTGGCGACAAAGGATGGAAGTCTTTTGAAAGCAAGAAGAACCGCTATTGGTTGGTTGAGAATTTACTAAACGATTCTTATGGTGGCATACGCGAATGTATGTATTATTACCATCTAAAGGGCTTTGATGTGTTGAAAGACGATATGGTGCAGGGAAGAAATGCGATAACCACTGGCATTGAAAAGCTGCAATATGTTGCGAAACAAACTCCAAGTCTTTATATAGTTACTGTTTTTATGGATACCAAACGTGACGAAATCATTAATGTCTTTTCGCAGGCTCCTATATCCGACAGACCTCGTGTTGTGAACATGCTTAAAGATATTGACCCCGCTCACTCCAACGATTTCAATACAAAAATTCTGAACGCAAAGTAAATATTTGCTATTATGCTCAAAAATCTTTCAATCCGCAATTATGCTTTAATTGATGCGCTTGATGTAGATTTTTCAGCAGGATTTACAACCATTACTGGTGAAACGGGAGCGGGCAAATCAATCATTCTTGATGCCCTTTCGCTCATTATTGGTCAACGTGCCGAAGCTCATGTACTACTTGATAAAACAAAGAAGTGCATCATTGAAGCCAGTTTCGATATTGCCAACTATAATTTATCAGATTTTTTCAAAAGAAACGAACTCGATTTTGATACAGCATTATTGATACGCAGAGAGATCAATCCTGAAGGAAAATCGCGTGCCTTTATCAATGATACCCCTGTTAATGTATCGCAGTTAAAAGAATTGGGCGACAAGTTGATTGATATCCATTCGCAACATAAAACTTTGCAGATTAATGAGACAGAATTTCAACTATATGTAATTGATAGCTATGCGGGAATTTTGGATGAGGTGAAAGCTTATAAAAGCGAATTCATTCAACTTCGGGAACAAAAGAAGGAGTTGGAGCATTTGAAGGAAACCGAAGCGAAAGCAAGTGCTGATAACGATTATTTTACTTTCTTATATTCCGAACTAGAATCGGCTAATTTGATTGAGCATGAGCAGACAGATTTGGAGCAGGAATTGGATTTATTAAATCATGTGGAGCTGATAAAATCAATGCTCAACAAAGCGCTTTACGCCTTGAATAATGCGGAAAATAATATCTTGCAACAGACCACTGTGATCCAAAACCAAATAGCACAAATTGCTTCATTCGATAAAGATCTTGAAGAAAATGCACAGCGGATACATTCTCTCAATATTGAGTTGAAGGATATCACGTCCGAGTTGGAGCGCATTGAAGAACGCACTTTGTTTAATCCAGAACGCAGCGAACAAATCAATTTACGTTTGAACGAACTGTATCGTCTGCAACAAAAACATCGTGTCAGTACGGTGAAAGAATTGCTGGACATCCGAAATGATTTGGACAATAAGATACAAGATATAGCTTCTTTGGAAACTAAAATAAAGACTCTCGGAAACGCTATTAAAGCCAAGGAAAAAGATTTGTTGACTATGGCTGAAGTACTTTCACAGAAACGCAAGAAGGTTTTTAATGAGATTGAACAAAAAGCTGTTCAGATATTAGTCAAGTTGGGGATGCCCAATGTGAGGGTGAAAGCCGAAAATAATCGTACTTTAGTGATGAAAGAGCATGGTTTGGACAACATAGTATTTACCTTTTCGGCTAACAAAGGTTCGGAGATGAAATCCATAGATAAAGTGGCGTCGGGTGGCGAATTGTCGCGCTTGATGTTGGCGTTTAAGTCGTTGGTTTCGGAAAAGAAACTGTTGCCAACCATCATATTTGATGAAATAGATTCAGGCGTTTCGGGCGAAGTGGCTGCGCAAACGGGTTTGATTATGAAGAAGCTTGCTGAGGGTATGCAGGTAATAGCTATCACCCATCTGCCACAAATTGCTGCCAAAGGGACTACACACTTTCAGGTGTATAAAGTAAGTGATAAACATTCCACCTTCGTGAAGATTAGAACCCTCGAGGCGAAGGATAGGGTGGAAGCCATAGCCGAAATGGTGAGCGGTAGCAATATCTCGGAGGCTTCTGTGATTACAGCGAGGGAGTTGTTGGGATAGGGGAGTTTTGTTGAGAATTTTTGTTTGGTGAATTGCATCATTGTGCAATTGTTATATTGCTCCATTGTTGAATTGTTTTAGGATAAACCCAGATTCCGCATTAGATTATTGAAATGGGAAATCATACTCTTTGCCATAGTTCCACAATCCAGAAAACCACGCTCTTCTTTTCTTATTAAGAGCTATC
>CAIOJS010000542.1 GCA_903858655.1 uncultured bacterium
GAACATTTCTTTAGTTATCATTTTTTTTGTTTCAGGAAGATCTGCTATATGATTAGAGACTACGATAGAGTTTTTGAATGCGTCTTCAAGACTAACTTTGACAAAATATGTTGCGGATGCAAGATTGTTCATAACAATGCTTGTCTGTTTGCCCGTAATTTTTTCGCTTTGCAAAAGTTTTCCCTGTAGGTCGTACAGTTGAAAGTATACGTTTGAAAGTTCAAAGTGATTCACTTCCAATGTAAGATAATCAGTAGTTGGATTGGGATATGCCGAAACCGAGAGGCTTATGCCTGTGGCTTCTTCTATTCCATTCACAACCGAAATCTCATACGGTTGCTGCACACCTTCCGCCACCGAAGTGTTGGTTCCGGTATAGGTTTGATATACTACCTGTCCGACGGAATAGCTCACCGAGCCTCCGCTGCCCGAAGCATTGCCTCCTGTGGTTGGTATTGCCGTTTGTGCATGTAGCCCTGTTAGTCCAAGTCCTAATAAAAGTACAGCACTTAATTTCATTTTTTTGTGTCTCATTTGTGTACTCATTTTTATTTGTTATTTAATATTCTGTTTGTTTCGTGTTGTGATGTTTTTTCCAATGAACGCTAACTTATTTATTGCCGCAAGTCCATTTACAAACGTTTTTCATTTTCCTGCTGTTTAATATTTTTTACAAAGATACATAAGAATTCTTTTATGATGGCATTTTTCAAAAAAAAGATTACAAATCATCGTAGGGTGATTTTATTTTATTTTACCCTCCTTAGTAAACCGTTAGGTAGTTGGAAACTAACAATTCACAAAGTTCGAAGTTGCAAACCTCTAACAAAAGATGTTTCCATAAAAACTCTTTAAATATTGTATTCACCATTAGCTTTATCAGCATGATGGGTTATTTTCTTTTCCTTGCGCTCTTTAATAATTCTTCTTATAAAGTTAATTGAATAAAGAACTACAAGAATAAATGACATTACTGCAATAATTGCAAGATAGAAAAGCATTACATCGTTTGCGCTGCCTGTTCCTGCATAAGCAAAATGGAATGAAATCAAAAAAGGAATTAATAAAAATTTTTTCATAGGATTTTTATTTGTTGATTATTTTTCAGGATCTGTTTCTAAATTCGTAAATGTCTAATTTCTTCCTTAACTGTTAGTTTATATTATTTTCGTTATTATCTGTTTCTCTTTTTTGCTATTAGCGCTAACGGTCGAGGCTTGCTGCTGGCGGGGCGAATCCCTGCCCGACTATCGTCAGTCAGGCGGGGAAGCCGTTTCCTGCCTGTCCCGCACACGCACCTGTCCCGTACACGCACCTGTCCCGTACACGAAGTGTCGGGATCCGAACACACCAAAGATAGATAAAAAAACTGCACTGTCCCAAAACCCCGCTGCCCCCGCTTGCAGCAAACACCTTTGTTATGTCCAGTAAATTATTCCTTTATTATCTTTTTCTGAACAGTCCAGTCAGCACCAGTAACTTTTATTATATACATTCCTGCAATAAAAGTACTCATGTCTATTTCATTTATTTTTTTGCTCAAATTTCTTTTCAGCATTAGCTCTCCTAAAATATTATAAATTAATATTTCCACTCCTTTTTCTTCCGAACAGTCTATTGTAACTTTATCAGATACGGGGTTGGGATAGATTTGAATGAATTTGTCAGTGCTACTATAATTATTTTGTGAAACTGTAATATCACATACACACCTGACAAAAAAACCATTGTTCACATTGAAATAGTATCTTATTGCCTGTTCATTATCGTAACTCAGATACATTGCCATTCGTAAATTACCCCCGTTTGGCGTTGATGCCCACCACTGTGAAATGTATCCGAGGTAGTTGTACGGACCGCTATCATAGCGAGTGCCACCGGGCAGACCACTGAAACCGCTGCTGTCCGTTGCGCCTGTATTGGGGCTGTACCAGTTGGTGACTGATTTCAATTTGCCCCCGGCAATGTTTGTGCCACCTAAATAGCCGATTAATATGATCCAGTCATTTTCAACAGGAGCATGCCAGTTCGCGGGGCAAATATAGGGTACCGCATACCAGTTGTATAAAGCTCCGTAAAAGTGCTCAAAGATGGATGAGTCATTATTGTAATAGGCACGTGCTCCAGTTGTGAGGTTATTCCATGTATTATCATTTGTTACATTGGGTATAGGGTTGCCATTGTTATAGTGGGTCACCTTAAGGTTTTCTTTCATCCAAAGCTGAGTACCGATGATTACCGTGTTATATAC
>CAIOJS010000543.1 GCA_903858655.1 uncultured bacterium
ATAAAAGTTAGTTGGCAAATACAAGATTATTGTTTTTCGAAAAACTATTAAAATCCTTCTGAAAACGACGAGATAATTCTACATTCATTTTTTAGCTTTAATATCTTTCAGGAAAGCTGCTTTTTCTTTATCATTTAATAAACCCTCTGAAATAGATGTTTCTATTTCTGCTGCAAACAAAGCATCTGCAAAAGCCTTATCGCTGACAACATTGGTTTTTTCTCCAAGCTTTTTCATAAGTGCCAAAATTAAATCGTAGTTTGATTTTGATTTCGGACGTATAACGATGGTGTTCATAATAAGTTTTTTTTGCAAAATTACAAAATAAATTCAATATGGTCTTAACCCTAATAATTTATTTATGCTATTTGGTTTGCTGCCTTAGTTAATAGTATCACAACAGATGCTGCCTATCGATAATAAATTGTAACTTTGTAGCCTTTGTCTAACATCTACAAAAACAATAAAACAATAAAACAATCAAGCAGTCCCACAAATGACCATCAATAACAATCAATGACAATAAATAACCATGAAAGTAATAGCAATAAACGGAAGTCCTAAAAAAGAAGGCAACACATTTCATGCCTTGCGCCTCGTTGGCGAAGAAATAAAAGCTCAGGGTATTGAGTTCGAAATACTACATGTGGGCAATCGAATGATACACGGCTGCACTGCCTGTCGCAAATGTTCCGAAACTATGGATTTGAGATGTAGTGGGGTTCCCAACGATGATTTCAACAAAATAAATCAGCAAATCTATGAGGCAGATGGCATCCTGTTAGGCTCGCCCGTGTATTATGCAGGCATAGCAGGCACCATGAAGAGCTTTATGGACAGGTTGTATTACGTGTCGGGTGCCAATGGAGGACTTTTCCGTCAAAAAGTAGGAGCTGCCGTCATAGCCGTGCGTCGTTCGGGCGGCTCTTCCACCTTCGATTGCATGAATCATTACCTCAACATCTCCGAAATGATTATCGCCACATCCAATTATTGGAATGTCATACATGGACGGGAACCGGGAGAAGCGCTGCAAGATGCCGAAGGGGTACAATGTATGCAAGTATTGGGCAGAAACATGGCGTGGCTATTGAAGATGAAAGAAGCGACAAAAGACAGCATCCCAGCCCCCGAAAAAACACAGAAAATTGTGACGCATTTTATTAGATAGATTAGATCAACAATACAGCAATAGAACAATAGAGCAATAGAACAATCATTGACAATAAATGACCAATGACAATTAATGACCACAAATAACAATTAAGCAAAAAATATAAATATGGAAAACAATCAGAAGTTATCAGAAAAATTCCACGAAGTGCTCCAACATGAAGGTGTTGTATCCATTATGTCGTGGGGAGTTGAACCTCATTTGGTCAACACATGGAATTCCTATTTGGTCACCACCGAAGATGAGCGCATTTTAATCCCCGCGTATGGATTCAGAAAAACGGAAACAAACATAGCAGTAAATCCCGTAATCAAGATGGCATTGGGTAGTAAAGAAGTGCTGGGCTATAAGGATTATCAAGGAACAGGTTTCATGATAGAAGGCACCGTGAAATTTCTGGAAACCGGCGCAGAATTTGACATGATGAAAGAAAAATATGCATGGTTGACAAGAGTGTTTGAGGTGACTGTGACAGGCATAAAACAAATGTTGTAAATTTAATTTGTTTGAAGTATGTGATTCGAAGCCTTGAAGTATTTGTCTATCTTCATAACAGCAAAGAACAATAGAACAATAAAACACCGTGAGTATTAGCTGAAAAAATGAATCATATATAAGGAGATTTCTAAATGTATTTGATAATTCGCTTCATAAAAGTATTTCTCGGTGGATTCTTTTTTTGGATCATTAAAGGGTTCAAAACTTCTTTGAAATATGAACTTGGAGATAGCTATTTATTTAGAAATTACATTGCCAGTACGCTAATTATTTTAGCAATTTTAGCAATCATTTCATGGAATCGAATTGAAAAGGTTTATTGGAGAAAAGAAACTAAAATTCAAATTTTGTATGACCAAAATGGCAAGGTGAATCGTGTCATCAACCAATATGGAGATACAGTGATTGCAGAAGAATTTAAAATTGATTCTGATGCAAAGCCTAAATTCAAATTTTTCAGGGAACCAAATAAAGACACTATGAATTCCAAAAAGGAAACAAAAGAAAATTATAAAAATAAATAATAATACCTTTGTTCAAAATTTGTAACATCGCATCCAGTTTAAAGAAGTCAGTCGTTCGATGTTTGCAACTATGCACATAAGCCTATCATCCACAACAACAATAAAACAATAAAACAATAGAACAATTCAACAATCAATATTCTTAAAAAATCATAATATCAAAAATAATTTACACATCTCCGCGTTTATTGTGTACCTTTACAAAAATTTATAAAACCAAAATTCTAATCTTATGAAAAAAATCATCATGTTTGCAGTGGCGATACTGGTAGTGTCAGTAGTTGCTACTATTTCGTTTTATCCTTCGGTTGCCCATAGTCAAAAAACGGCAAAATCTCTAACATCATCTATCCCTGAAAATGTAAAGACAGTTCTTAAAAATTCATGTGCGGCTTGTCATGGCGACAATGGCAGCGGAATGGCAATGGGAATTTGGAATCTGAATAAATGGGATACCTACACTCCTGCAAAACAAGCTAAGAAGGCTAACGCCATCTGCAAAGCAGTTACTAACGGAAGTATGCCGCCTAATTCTTTCACCGGTGCAAAACCAACAGCCACTCAAGTTACTGAAATCTGTACTTGGGCAACTTCCATTCAAATTAATAGGTAAGGAATCACTTTATAGCATAAAAAAAGAGCTTGCACACTGCAAGCTCTTTTTTTTATGTCGGAATTAAAAGATTATTGTTTGATAAACTTCCGTGTTCCGCTTATAGCATTCTCTTTTAATAAAGAAACAAAATAAACACCTGATTTGTAAGTGCTCACATCTATGCTTGCATTGTTGCCCGAAACAGCATGAACCGCAATGCATTTACCCAAAAGATTCGTAATGCGGATTTGTTGTATGCCTTCGATGTTAGCAATATTTAATATAGATGAAGTAGGATTGGGATACATGCTCACGAGGTTTTGTTCGTTTTCGGCAATACCCACATGCACTTGAACGTCGGCTGCAAGTCTGGGTTCAACCATAAACGCACTGAACGAATAGTTGACCATTCCTTTTACATCGTAACGCGTTCCAACAACAGCCGTTGGGAAAGGATACATTTGGTTTCCTATTTCCACAGTGTCAACCGTACCTTGCAACACTTTCCACCATCCACTCGTGTGAACATAGGTGCACGTAGCATCGGTAATTGCTACCAACATACCTTCTAGTTGTTCGCTTTTCACGCTAGTTGTTGTTACAGGAATAGCAGCAGGTATTGGTTTTCCGGTCGCTAATGTGTTGTACATAACTATTGTTTTGAATTCAGTATAATTATAATATTCATTAACGGTTCCAGCAACTGAAATACTATCGCCCAATGCAGGAGTATGCGTATTGTCATACACATAAAGTCCGTTCCACGGGCTGTTGCCATCCTGAATATAGTAGCCGGCAGCAAATGATGCTACTACAGTGCCGTGCGTCGTTACTAAAGAATCTTTTAGTGGTGAATCGCCTGTAGGCAATGAGGTGTATTGAATTTGATAGATAGTATGAGCGGGAGGAGGTGTCAGGTTCACTGTGAAACTCACACTGTCAACAGCAGCAGGCACAACAGCCACGTGCGATGGGTCAACCAAAGTTAAAATCACTTTGTGAACGCCGGCACTCAGCCCTGTGAGAGCAATAGGAGTTGTTACAGTGTATTCATTCACGGCACCGCCATCAAGCGTATAATGTATGTGACCGGCAGTGGGCACAACGAAATTATAGACCGTGAAACTTACGTTGACATTTGCACTATAAACTATAGCAGCATCGGCTGGGGACGAAATTAATACGGCTGGGTCGGTGCTGCCGCCTGTTAGATGATAACCCAAACGCTCTATGGTGTTAACGGGTGCATTATCAACAACAAGATTCGTCACTGAAGTCCATTCCCCAACAGTCCAAGTAGGATTTGGTTGTGTGATGACTGCATTTCTGTAGAATGACTGATTCAAAAACTGGAATGTGCCCCAAGAAAACACATCAACAAGCGTCGTACCATTATATAAAGCAATGATATCGGTTGATGCCGTTGGGTTCGCCGTTGCTCCGGTTCCATTGAAGTTTGCACACATATTCGTATCGCCGGGTGTGTACGTAAGAACGTAGGTTGGCAAAGCAGTTTGGTAATGACGCACCAAATAACATTGCCCGGGAGCCAGAGTTCCGGTCAAATTGTAGGTATAAGTAGGGTTGTTGGTGCCAATATCCGTTTTGTTGTTGAAGGTCTTGATGGTCAACTGAGGACTCGCTAAGTTTACGGAAGAAGTTCCTAAGTTCGTTAATTCAATAACTTTGTTGTAGGAAGCACCCTCGTAGATTTGAGAAATGATTACCTGTGCGCGTGTGCTAATACTGCCTATCATAAAGATGATGAGCATCAATGTGGAAATTTTTTTCATGGTTTTAGATTTAATTATTACTGTTTTTAATGGTATTCATTTCAAGATTACTTGACTTTTCTTTGTTCAATTTGTTCTTATTTTTTTTAAAAGTCAAAAGTACTAAAAAATAAAGTACCAATATTAATTTAGTATTAAATTTTATCAATATTTATAAACCAAGCAACATGGCGATTTTTTTCTTCATAAATATTATACTAATTATCAGCACCTTCAAACTTTTTTTTTATAATAGTATGCTATTTATCAAAAATATTGTGTAAGTTTGTTTCGTTATTAATCAAAAATTTTATTTGTGAGAGATAGTATCGTAATAATTCCGACTTATAATGAGTGCGAAAACATCGAAAAAATCATCCGAAAGGTGTTTTCTTTACCGAAAGAATTCAATATTCTTATCGTAGAAGATAATTCTCCCGATGGCACTGCGGCAATCGTGAAATCCTTGATGAAAGAATTCCCCGACCGTTTGTTTATTGAGGAACGCAAAGGCAAACTTGGACTGGGAACCGCCTATATTCATGGGTTCAAATGGGCTGTGGCTCATCAGTATGATTATGTGTTCGAGATGGACGCCGATTTTTCGCACAATCCAGACGATTTGATACGTTTGTATGTGGCTTGTGCGCAAAAAGGAGCCGATGTCGCCATTGGTTCCCGATATTGTAATGGTGTGAACGTGGTCAATTGGCCCATGGGGCGCGTTTTGATGAGTTATTATGCTTCCATGTATGTGCGGATTGTAACCAGACTCAAGATTAGAGACACCACCGCTGGTTTTATGTGTTACACGCGTAAGGTATTAGAAACCATTGATATGAACAAGATACATTTCATAGGTTATGCTTTTCAGATTGAGATGAAGTTTACGGCTTTCAAGCATGGATTCCAAATCGTGGAGGTGCCTATCATCTTCACCGACCGTACGGAAGGACAATCCAAGATGAGTAAAGGGATTTTCAAGGAAGCTATATTAGGCGTGCTCCAGTTGAAGATACGGAGTTGGTTTCGGAAGTACGAAAAGGTGGGTTAGCCTTCACTGGGATGCAGTTGAATGATAGTTTCGACTTAACTATTTAAAGATATAAGTATATGAATTCAAATTATTTTATCACCAATGCGCGTGTTGTGAACCAGGGAAAGACTGAATGGCGTCAAGTTTTGGTTCTAAACGGAATGATTGATCATGTTTTTAGACAAGAGAGGTTAAGTTTACACTATCTGCAAGATAATAACATACAGAAGATTGACGCCAAGGGAATGTACTTGATTCCCGGGGTGATTGACGATCAAGTTCACTTCCGCGAACCGGGTTTAACCCACAAAGGCGACATCCAATCCGAAAGCAAAGCCGCTGTAGCAGGAGGCGTTACGAGTTTTTTGGAAATGCCCAACACTATTCCGCAAACCACTACAATTGAACTCCTCGAGGAAAAGTATCAATTGGCAGCCGAAAAGAGTTATGCCAACTATGGTTTCTATTTAGGGGCAACCAATGATAATATCGAGGAATTGAAGAAATTCAATCCGAAGAAGTATCCTGGTATCAAGCTATTCTTAGGCGCCAGCACGGGAAATATGTTGGTCAACAAGCAAGAGGTTTTGGAAAAAATCTTCGCTTTGCGCTTTCTCATCGCCATTCATTCCGAAGATGAAGAGATCATTCAAAAAAACATAGCAACGTATCGTGCTCAATATGGAGAGGATGTGCCCATGTCGTGCCACCCTTTGATTCGCAGCGAAGAAGCTTGCGTTGTTTCTACCCAAAGAGCGGTTGATTTGGCAAAGAAATTGAGAACTCGATTGCATGTTTTGCATCTTTCAACAGCCGCTGAGGCTAAAATGTTGTTTCAAGACATTCCTTTACACAAGAAAAAGATTACTTCGGAAGTTTGTGTGCAGCATTTGCTGTTTAGTGATAAAGATTATGAAACTTTAGGTAGTAAAATCAAGTGGAATCCCGCCATCAAGACCGAGGAAGACCGTAAAATCTTGATGGAATACGTTCATGCCTTAGACATTGACATGATTGCCTCCGACCATGCGCCCCATACATGGGATGAAAAGAGTCAATCATACTTCAAATGCCCTAGCGGCGGACCTATGGTGCAACATACCTTGATTGCAATGTTTAATCGTGAAGCAGAACGCAAACTTCCCTTGCCTGATTTGGTCCAATTGATGTGTCATAATCCCGCCATCTGTTTTAATATCAAAAAACGCGGTTTTATAAAGGCGGGCTATCATGCAGATTTGGTTTTGATTGATCCGGAAGGGGAAACCACTGTTACGAAAGAATCTATCCTATCGAAATGCGGATGGTCGCCACTGGAAGGCAGAACATTCAAGGGACGCATCGAAAAAACTTTCGTCAATGGCGAGATTGTATTCAACGGAAAGCAAGTAAACGATAAACGCTTCGCACAACGCCTTACATTTAATGCATAAGCAGCTATAAGATGTTCTATATCGCTAAAAGATGGTTGCTGATGGTTGCTATGATGCTGCTGATGGCATGTGGTAATAAGGACAAATCGGTGAAGATACCGAAAAACGTGATTCCACCAACAGAAATGGTAGGTGTGTTGGTTGATTTTCATCTTGCGGAAGCAGTTATCCGCGATGCACAACAAAGAAATATGGAGTTAGATCAAACTTCGAACCAATATTATTATTCTTTGTTGAAGAAACATAAGATTTCGAGGAAACAATTTGCAGAAAGCCTTAAATTCTATACGGAAAATAGTAAAGAACTTCAAAAAATATATAAAGATGTTGTGGTTGAGCTTAGCAAGATGCAAAGTTTCGTGATAAGCAAGAAGGCGAAAGTAGAATCAGACGAGTAGGGGGAGAAGAAGAAAAAGTTTACGTTCTTTACTAAAGCGATTATTGCCCATCCGAAAGCGATTATTGCTCATCCGAAAGCGATTATTGCTCATCCGAAAGCGATTATTGCTCGTCCGAAAGCGATTATTGCTCATCCGAAAGCGATTATTGCTCGTCCGAAAGCGATTATTGCTCGTCCGAAAGCATTTATTGACCATCCGAAAGCATTCGTTGACCATCCGAAAGCATTCGTTGACCATCAGAAAGCATTCGTTGACCATCCGAAAGCGATTATTGCTCAACCGAAATAAACCATTATATATCCAATAACAACAATAACACATATTATATAAAAAACAACATATATGATTATAAATAAAGCAAATACATTATAAATAAATAGCAATAGGAATATAACAAAGGTTAAAGTTAGGTTAATGATGAATAATAATAAAAAAATAGTTGCGCAGACGAAACAAAATGTGTACATTTGCATCCCAAAAACTAATCATAAAAAATAAATTATTATGAATGTAAAAATAGAATATGTAGCAGCAGTATCAAACACACTTCGTATGATATTCGAACCCATCCAACCGCAATTGGAATTGTATAACCCTTATTTCACCGAAGACTATCTGAATGACACTTGGAAGCCTGCCATAGAAGATGCCGTTGATATGGTGCCAACGAAAGGCTTGATGAACGAAAGCAAGAAGAGAGTGGCAAAAAGAAATGAGAATATGGTAGCACTAACACCTATTATACCTGATTTAGAGTATAAAATAGGAGTATGTATTGATGCTGGTACGATAACCGATAGCCTTGAATCTTTCGGTTTGAGTGATTTCAAAAAAAGCATTAGCAAGAGGGAATTCGACAAATTCCATCTGGCTTTCGAATTGGTCAATACACAAGTAAATCTTAACAAAGTGGCTTTAATCGCTAAGGGTTTTACGCAACCTAAAATAACTAACATCAAAACCTTACATGATAATGCATGGCAATTTGAGCAAGAAAGAAAACAACTCGACAAAGATGTTAATGATTTGAGTATTCTGAATAACGGAATCATTGATAAGGTATTAGCTGAGGATACTAAGGTTATAAAAGTGATTAAAGCGTATGCAGAATCTATTAGCAACAAAGAATTAGTCAAGAGTGTAACGTGGAATGCGCTACTTCGCCAAGTACGCCCGACTCCGGAAAAGAAAATCCTCAATAAGAAATTAAAAGAAGGAGCATCTATTTTGATAAAAACGAAGATGGATACAAAAAACATACTTCAATTAACTTTGTTAACGGATGTTAAGGTGATAATCTATCGCACCGACCTAAAGACCAACGTCTCTACGGAAGGAACCGAATTGCCTTTTAATGAATTATGGGAGGGTAAGAAAGAAGAAATCCCTGGTACAGGTGAATATATCAAACTGACAAACCTAAACACACTCAAAAAGGCAGTAGTCAGATGCTTTGAACTTGACATTCAAATTAGTTAGAAGTTATTTATTGAGAATCTAGAGGTAAAATTCTATTATTAAATAAAGATAAACGATAGTCATCAGATGAATAAGCTTCATTTGATGACTATTTTTATTTATAGGAAATAAGAATAGAATACAAGGAAGTTGATTTGGGACAATAAATCAAAATTCTAAAATCTAAAATCTTAAATCAAAAAGAATCTTTAAAGAAGCCCCGCAATCAACCCCTCATCCGCATGATTTGCCACAGTAACCTTCAATTGAGGATTAAGCTCCATCGCCCGTTTGATAGCAAATTCAGCTCCGGGATTGCGCGCCCACGACCGTCTGGCAATGCCGTTGTTCACATCCCAAAAAAGCATAGACTGTAGTCTTCTTTTTGCATCGTGCGAACCATCGAGCAACATGCCAAAGCCGCCGTTTATCACCTCTCCCCAACCAACACCGCCACCATTGTGAATAGAAACCCATGTAGCGCCGCGAAAGGAATCACCAATGACGTTTTGTATCGCCATATCGGCAGTAAAACGCGACCCATCATAGATGTTCGATGTCTCTCTGTAAGGAGAATCGGTGCCCGAAACGTCATGATGATCGCGTCCCAATACGATGGGCGCTGATATCTCGCCAAGCGCGATGGCTCGGTTGAACGCCTCTGCTATTTTGATGCGCCCGATGGCATCTGCATAAAGGATACGTGCTTGAGAACCAACGACCAACTTGTTCGCTTTAGCGCCGCGTATCCATCGGATGTTGTCTATCATCTGTTGTTGAATCTCTGGCGGTGATGTTTGAATAATTTCTTCCAATACACTGATGGCGATGGCATCTGACTTGTCTAAATCTTCGGGTAGGGAAGAGGTGCACACCCATCTGAAAGGACCGAAGCCGTAGTCGAAACACATCGGACCCATAATATCTTGAACATAGCTTGGATAGATGAAATCCCCGTTAGGTTTCATGATGGCGGCGCCTGCTCTGGAAGCTTCCAACAGGAAGGCATTGCCATAATCGAAGAAATACATGCCTTTCATTGCCAATGCGTTGATGGCTATCACTTGTCTGCGAAGAGATGCTTGCACTTTCTCTTTAAACAAGGCGGGATTGTCAGCCATCATCGCTTTTGATTCTTCAAAACTCAAGCCTACGGGATAATATCCGCCTGCCCAGGGGTTATGCAACGATGTTTGGTCAGAGCCGATTTCTACCGTGATATCATTCACCACGAAAGCTTCCCAAAGATCCACGATGTTGCCTTGATAGGCTAATGATACGGCTTCTTTCGCCAAGCGTGCCTGAGCGATGCGTGCCAATAGGAGATTGATATCGGTAAATACTTCGTCAACCCATCCTTGTGAGTGGCGAGTTTCCACTGCTTTGGGATTGATTTCAGCCACTACGCCTATGGCGCCCGCTATAACGGCAGCCTTTGGTTGTGCGCCACTCATGCCCCCTAAGCCTGAGGTAACGAACAATTTACCTGCTAAGCTTTCCCCTGCTTGCGCGATTTTACGCCCGGCATTTAGTACAGTAATCGTCGTACCATGGACGATACCCTGCGGACCTATATACATAAAAGAGCCTGCTGTCATTTGCCCGTATTGCGATACGCCGAGGGCGTTGAAGCGTTCCCAATCATCCGGTCGTGAATAGTTTGGAATCATCATCCCGTTGGTAACAACCACGCGTGGTGCGTCGCGATGCGAGGGGAACAAACCCATCGGATGCCCCGAATACATAGCGAGCGTTTGCTCGTCGGTCATCGTCGCAAGGTATTGCATCGTAAGCAGATACTGTGCCCAATTCTGGAACACGGCTCCGTTGCCGCCGTACGTGATAAGCTCGTGAGGATGTTGCGCTACGGCATCATCCAAGTTGTTGCTCAACATAAGCATGATAGCTCCGGCTTGCACCGATTGATGCGGGAAAGCGTCTATTGACCGTGCAAAAATCTTGTAGGTTGGGCGGAAACGATACATATATATTCTGCCGTAAGCCAACAGCTCTCCGAGGAACTCCGGCGCTAAAATGGCATGATGTTTCGCAGGAAAATAGCGAAGCGCATTGCGTAAGGCGAGCTTTTTTTCTGCTGCGGAAAGAATGTCTTTCCGTTTGGGGGCATGGTTTACGGTTACGTCGTAAACGGGCGTGGGTGGTAAAATGTCGGGGATACCGGCTAAGATGGTTTGTTTAAATGTGATGCTATCCATGGTGAATATTTTTCGGCAAAATTACAATATTTCGCCATAAATTCGTAAGCTGAAGCAAATAATTTTGATGTTTTTTTTTATTTCTGTGGATGGGAAGCTTAAACCAGCGATGGCAATAAAAAAATGAGTTCATCCGTTAGCTTAGGTATTCCATGAATTCGGGATACTTTAGTATTTATAAATGATGAACAGATGAACTATTTGGCACATGCGTATCTTTCTTTTGATGATAAAGATGTTTTGATTGGCAACTTCATAGCCGACACTGTGAAAGGCAACGCCCATCGCTATTCCGACGAGATTCGAAAGGGCATACGCTTGCATCATAAAATTGATGCGTTCACCGATTCCAATTTTTATTTCAAAGAAAGCGTGAAAAGGATAGACCATAAGTTTGGCTTGTATGGCACTATCATTGTTGACATGTTTTACGACCATTTTTTGGCGGCGAATTGGAGTCGTTTTCATCAAGATACGCTGCCACGCTTCGCCGAAAAGGTTTACGCAGCAGTCTTGACGGAATATCCCATCTTACCCATGCGTATGAAGCGAATGTTGCCGCACATGATGTCATCCAACTGGCTTGTCTATTATGCTGATGCGAATAGCTTCAAGAATTTCTTCAAGGGATTAGCCACCCGAACGCGTTTTGCACCCAACCTGCACGAAGCTGCGGAAGAAATCCATATTCATTATCAAGAGCTAAACGATGATTTCTTAAAGTTTATGGACGAAATGATACCTTATGTAAAGAATTTGCAAGATTATTAGGGTGAAAAGATACACATCTGCGAAAAATATTGTATCTTTGCAAACATCAAGGGGCTGACCGGTTTTGACAGCGGGGCTAGTGGACTTGTAAGCATGCCGGGCGTTGTGAATATTGCCCGTTAATACGAATTCTCACGCCACACAAATGGCAACGATTACAATTACGCCTTAGCTGCTTAGTTTAGAACTAGGCGGTGGCTGCTTCCCGGGAAACTCTGTTCTGCTGTGTCCCGTAAGAAGCATCGTAAATGCAGAACTAGCTTGTGCAATGCCCTGATGTATGAGTGAAATTAAAGGGGATACGGTTGTGGTAAGACGGTTCTTTTCTAGCCCCCTCCCGACAATTAATTAAGGACTACGCATGTAGAAAGCACTTCTGCTACTTGTTTGGACGAGGGTTCGAATCCCTCCAGCTCCACCTGAGTAATTTTAAGCGTCTTATAATTAGTATTATAAGACGCTTTTTATTTTATTACATACATTATTACATACAATAAGTGAAGTATAAAATAATGGTTCAGTTGGCACACCAGAGCCTCATTAATTAAAGGATGTTGGAACATCTGACCTTTTATTCTGAACCATTATGGATGCAAAAATAATCAAAATTTATTTATGATTACAAAAAAAAGCAAAATGGCGATGGCAAATTATAATAAAGCATCAAATAAATTTTAGTTTTTGAAATGCGAAATTTTTTGTCGTTTTACGCAATTTCTGAATAATCAATAAACATTCTTAATAGTTCATAGATTCTTTATTTAATATTCAGAATAAATGTTTTTTGATTCTTCTTGTATAACCTCTAAATAGAAATAATAAGATTACGGGAGTTCAATAAATTGCTTTTTTATCGTTGGACTTCAATTTTTAAAATGCTCATTTACATTAGTAAACTCCGCTTTCAAAAATCTTGTCCGCCTCAAAAAATCTAATTTATAAAACCCCTCATTAGTTAATTAAACTAAGAAGCTAAGAACCCTTTCTTAATTTTGCAAGAAATTTTTCTGATGATATTTGATTCTTTTTTAATTCCTCAGGAGACATATTATTAATTTTCTGAGATTGCTCGTCGAGTTTTTTTTGAAATGTTTGTATTTTTCTTTCAGAAAAACCAAAGAACGTCATTTCGTAAAGGCAGTGACTTATAATCTCCAATTCGGAAAATTGCCTTAAAGTATCTTCACTTATTGTCATGCCTAACCATTCACACCACGGAATAAGCTCAATGCCGTATTTTATTTGCATTTGTTCAACCGGGTCATAAAGTAATCCGTAAACATCAGAAAAATTGTTTTCTAGGGAATCTTCTTCAATGTTTTCAATGACAAGCAACATATTAGAATGTTCAACTTCTAATAAAAGAAGGCTACTGAATATCTTTTCATAGCCTTTACAATTTTTACTTTCTGAAGGGAATAATGACAGCATTGTATTGCTAACACTAAACCAATTATTTGTTTTTATTAAATCAATTAATAGCATAATAAATTAAACTTTTTCGATGCAAATTTATGAACTTTAATTGAATTGGCATCAAGAAATCTAAATAGTTGTTGACTTTAAAGGATAGTCACATTTGTTGGTCCATAAAGAACATAATCTGGATTTGCAGATTCAAATTGCCAAGTAATAGTTGTCCAAAAAAAAATTAAGAAAAAGGAAGTTTTATAGGCTTCCTTCTCTTTCTGTAGATTTTCAGTGTTGTGCAGGCCTGCCCAAAACAGGGCACGTTGGTCATGGGCGTGTAACGGTCCGCCACGATGCTGGTGAACAAGGCTTGATCTTGAGATGGGATCGGCATTATCTCCGGCGCTTGGA
>CAIOJS010000544.1 GCA_903858655.1 uncultured bacterium
CCGCCTCGAAAAATCTAATTCTTAGAACCCCTCATTATCCTCTATAATAAAGATAAAATGAAATTATAACATCATAAATAAACAAGAAATACGTTATTGTTGAATAAAATTTTAACTATTATGACTTACAAAGAAACACAGAGATTCAAACAGATTTGGATATGGTTATTATTGATTGCGGTGGCAGCCACCACGATTGGCATTGTGGGTTATGGATGCTATCAACAACTATATCTTGGCATACAATTTGGCGATAATCCCACGGGCGATGCCGCATTGCTTTTTACGTTTATATTGATTGTATTTTTCAATGCAGCGATTATTGCCATGTTTGCGTTTGCCAAGTTGACCACCCTGATTGATGAACAGGGCATCCACTACCGGTTTTTTCCCTTTCATTTCAAGATGCGCACCATAGCATGGGATCAGATTGACCATTATGAAGTGATACAATACAAGCCGCTCATAGACTACGGCGGTTGGGGCATCCGCTATGGCAGAGGCAAAAAAGCCTATAACATAAGAGGCAACAAAGGCTTGCAAATCTATATGAAAACGGGCAAGAATCTGCTTATCGGCACACAGAAAGAGAAGGAATTGGAGGAGTTTTTAAGGATGATGAGGAGGTGATGATTATGGCTTGCTGCTGACGGGATTTTATGATTAATAACTATGCAACATTTTCAACAATTCCTTCTCTTTTTTGTCAAGAACAAAATCTACTGTCGTCAATACACCCAATAGTTCTTTCAACTTTGCAATATATGCTGATTTTGATTGCTTGTCTGTATCAAGAAGAGTCGGACCTATTAGCAATTGGTCAGAGGACAAAGGATTAATAGAACAAATGAAGTCCTCTGATAATATTTTAATTTTGTCAATTACTGTTGTGTCAGTAGCAAGAAAATCATATTCAATTTTTGGTATCATAAAAAATCCTGTGCATAAAAGCAAAATATCACGTTCCTTTGTTTCATCAATTATTTTTAAGCCTAAAAAATCAAATGCTTTGCAAATATCAAAAACAGGAATAGTATTAAATGTGTCAACTGTTGCATTAGGAAATATTACTGTCTTGTAAAATGGGTTTGATAGGGAATATTTGTTTTTAAAGTCAATGAAAATTGATTCAATTTCAGAACAAATATTAGTAATTGTCATAGCATAACCCAAGTCTAAACATAGAAATTCAGTGCTTTCCTTTTTTAGGGTTGTTGTTTCAGATACTTCCGAAGTGTCAGAATGTGCAGTTTCAGTTATAGATTCTCTGCGCTCTAAGGAAATGATTACTACAAGAAAAATTAGATATAAAACCTCTAAACCAATTGCAATAAAGGCGATGATTTTATAAGTTGTCGCAAAACTTGGTAAGATAAAATCAATTATAAGGTAAAGAGGATAAAATACAATTGCAGTAGCAATTATTGTAATAATCGTTGATGTTATTGGATTTAATGTTTTTGTGTCAGTGGTGTGGTCAGAGTAGCTTTTACGTTTTCTTCTTCTCTTACTATATCCACCAACATAAGTGAGTCCAGAAATGCCAGTTCTTATCGAATATCTCTTTGACCCAACTGAACCATCAGGTCCTCTGAAACTCCATGATATACCAGATTTGCTAAAATTTAAACCGAAACCACCAAATAATTTTAATCTCCTTTGAAGTCTTAATCCCATATGCAAATGTTTAATGTTGATTATTTATAATTTATTATTTGTCGTGAATGTTGTCTTAGAGTTTCCTCTTCCTGTGCATTAAATTTGTGATGTACCAGTGGTGTTATTACCACTATATCTACAACCCCTCCCCATCCAATCACCAACCATCCTCCCATAAATATAATAGACAACAAAGATATATATTTTCTGAATACAATGGATATATATTCTGCATAAAAAAACATTCCCCATTTCGCTGTATCAAAATTCCCTGTCGAGCCTCGGACTCGGCAAGTCTCCTCTCGGACTTGGCAAGTCTCATCTCGGACTTGACAAGTCTCCTTTCGGACTCGGTAAGTCTCCTCTCTGACTTGGCAAGTCTCCTTTCGGACTTGGCAAGTCTCCTCTCAGACTCGGCAAGTCTCATCTCGGACTCGGCAAGTCTCATCTCGGACTCGGCAAGTCTCCTCTCCGACTTGGCAAGTCTCCTTTCGGACTCGACAAGTCTCCTCTCGGACTCGGCAAGTCTCCTCTCGGACTCGGCAAGTACAATATAATCATCACTAAATCTAATATATATGTATTGTAGTTGTTTGTAATTAAAACAACAGCATGCAAAAAATCCTCTTTCTACATCTTAAAAATCATAATGATTTAATGAGCATTAAAAAATAAATTATCCTTCGTATTAAATAATTTCGTAACTTTGTCCTGCCAAAATAATTTTAATGGTATAATTCTATTGTTCAACCTAAATAAAACAGCAACATGAAACAAATAAGCCTATTCGTCGCAAGCCTGTTGTTATCAGCAACTATGTTTGCACAACAAAAAGCCATCAACGGCAAAGCCGTGGTGGTTAGTGGTCCAACAACAGTGGTCACTGCATCCAAATTTCAGGTGACCAAGCCGCTCAACACCCTTTTCACTAAAAGTCAGATTGACAAAATGGATTTTAAAGGTGCCAAAGAAATGCCCGACCGTGAACATCGCATCGCGCAGAAGTTTTTGTTTAGCACTGCCGATGGTGCGAAATATGGCAACAGTCCTGCCACCATCCAAACCAAGATGGGCGCGAAGAAATCTATCGGCGTTAAAACGCAATGGGAAGCGCAAAATGGGGGCGCGAGTCCGCAAGATCCTACCGGAGCTGTAGGGCTGACGCAATATGTGCAAGCGGTGAACGCCACGCCCTATGCCGTGTATGACAAAACGGGCAGCGGCACGCCAACATTCACGGGAAGTGTAGGAACAGCCACGGGCTCCACCATGAATTCGGGCGACCCGATTGTGATGTATGATAAATTTGCCGACCGATGGTTTGTGGCGCAATTGGATTTGTTTGTCACCTTTGCTTTGGCGGTTTCTGCTACCAACGACCCTGCGGGATCTTGGTACGCTTATAATTTCTCCTTGCCGGGTTTCGCCATGCCCGATTATTTGAAATTCTCCGTATGGGAAAACGGCTATTATATGACCTCCAACAATGGCAATGGCACTGTGTTGTGCTTCGAAAGAGATGCGATGCTCACAGGAACTGCGGGCGCACGTATGGTTTCCACAAGCTTGACCACTCCTACCAATGCCGGTTTTGGATTTTGGTTGCCTTTGCCGGGCGATGCCGACGGTGTGTTGCCGCCTTCGGGGGAAGCCTGTCCTTTGTTTTCTTACACCGATGACGCTTGGGGAACAGGCATCGTGGATGGTATAAATGTTTGGTCTATGGCAGTCAATTGGGGCACCACACCTACAGCCACCATCACCCTTGATGCCACTTTGCCCACGGCTGCCTTCGATGCTTCGTATTACTCCACATGGAATGACATCACCCAACCCGGAACGCAGATGTTAGACGGAATTGGCGGCGTGTGTATGTACAGAGCACAATGGAATAGTTTTATCGGGACCAACCGCGTGGTGTTAAATTGGGCGGTAAAGATGAATGCTACGCAAAGAAGTATCAAATGGGTTGAATTGCGACAAGACCAAACCTCTCATGCTTGGTCCTTGTATCAAGAAGGAATTTATGCTCCCGACACTGCCAACCGTTGGTGTGGAAGTATTGCTATGGATTGTAATGGTGATATTGCTTTGTGTTATGCAAAAGCTTCCGCGGATATACCTGTAAGCCTTTGCTACACCGGAAGAGTCCCCACCGATCCTTTGGGAACCATGTCCTTTGCCGAAACCACAGTATTTCAGGGCACAGGTTCAATCACAGGCAGCAATCGTTTCGGCGACTATTCCGAAACGTCTATTGACCCGGTGGATGGAAACACCTTTTGGCACACAGGCATGTATAGCAAGAACGGCTCGGCAACAGGCATCTATTCCTTTCAATTAGCGCCCTGCACGAGTGGCATAAATGATGTGGCAGCAGAAGCGCCTCAACTCAATGCCTATCTTGTGGGCAAAACCATTATGGTGAAAGCAGAAAAACTTCCTTCTGATGACGAAAATGTAGTGCAATTGTATGACATTACGGGTAAGCTTGTATATTTTAAAACCATCAACCCCAAGGCAAGAGCTTTTGAAACCACTTTGGATGTATCGGGATACAATGCAGGGATATATATAGTAAGAATCGGCACACCTGATTTCCAAAGAGTGGCGAAGGTTGCGGTGGAATGATGTTGGTAGATATTTTTCTTTCATAGTACTTATAATATTTACAAGGAATAAAAAGGCTTGCCAATCATAGCAAGCCTTTTTAAATAATAACATCCGCAAAACAACAATTAAACAATTTAACAATAAAACAATACAACTATCATCAATTTTTCATTCCTGCCTGCGTGACGCAGTCAGGCAGGTTAAATTTTTCATTTAAAAACCACCATGCCTCCCAAACCCACCCTCTATTTCGCCATCCCCGTGATGGATGAACTACACACGCTGCCGCAATGCTTGAGCTGTATCGAGCAGCAAAGCTATACACATATACAGGTGGTGGTATGCGTCAATCAACCCGAGAACTTCAGAAACAATCCCGAGAAGAAATCTATCTGCGAAAACAATGCGCTGACCTTAGATTTCCTCAACGGATATACGAAGCTACCTATAACTATTATGGATTATTCATCAGAAAGAAAAGGATGGATGGGTAAAAAGCATGGTGTGGGATGGGCACGAAAAACGGTGATGGATTATATATCGGATATCGCTTCCGACACCGATATTATTGTGAGCATGGATGCCGATACACTCTTTAACGAACGCTTTGCCGAAAGCATTGTTGATGCATTTCAAGTGCATCAAAAGGCTGCTGCTATCGCGATGCCCTATTATCATAAACTTACAGGAGATGCTGTGCTCGATAGGTCGCTCTTGCGTTATGAGATATACATGCGGTATTATGCCATCAATCTATGGCGAATCAAAAATCCGTATTGTTTCTCGGCTTTGGGATCTTCGATGGCGGTTCCCGTGAGTGTTTATCGCGCCATTGGCGGCATGAGTCCGAAATTGAGTGGCGAGGATTTTTATTTCATACAGAAGATCCGGAAATACGGCTCCGTGATTGTTTGGAACGAAGAAGCCACCTACCCTGCCACTCGTTATTCGGATAGAGTGTTTTTCGGCACAGGTCCCCAACTCATCAAAGGCAAACAAAACGATTGGGAGAGCTATCCCATGTATTCCTATCATCTTTTTGATGAAATAGAAACCACATTTCGACTCTTTGACAAGCTTTTTCTTTCGGATGTAGAAACGCCCATGTCTGCATTTCTATCTGATACATTTACGGCTGAAAGTATTTGGGAGCCGCTTCGCAAGAACTTTAAAAGCCTAAATCTCTTCCGAAAATCCTGTTGTGAGAAAGTGGATGGATTGCGCATATTGCAGTTTCTGAAATCCAAGCAACAAGCCTGCGACCACGAAGAAACCTATTTGATTGACTATCTCCAAAGATTCCACAAAGACATCATCACTGAAAAGCAAATTCAACTTGAAGATGTAACCTTCGACCATACATCTTTAGAGAAACTAAATCAAATACGCGATGTATTGATGGAAATCGAAAACAACTATCGCAAGCAATACAAAATCATTGATTGGTACTAAGCGGGAGTTCTATAAATAAAAAAAGGCGACCTCTCGATCGCCTTTTCTACATCATACAAGAACTGAATAAGAAATAGTAAGTATGTAAAAACAAAAACTAATTAGTCTCTGTCGTTTCTTCTAAAATTGTCTCTTCTGTTGTTGCCGCCTCTGTTGCCAAATTCGCCTTCTTTTCTTTCAATTGATTGATTAACGGTAATAGCTCTTCCTTTAATGTCTTGACCGTTGAGTTCTTCAATTGCATGTTCAGCTTCGGAATCATCTTCCATTTCTACAAAGCCGAAACCTTTACTTCTGCCTGAATATTTGTCGGTAATTACTTTAACAGAACCAACTTGTCCGTACTCTTCAAATAGTTTTTGTAAATCATCTTCAGTCATACCATAGTGAAGATTGCCTGCGTAAATTTTCATAATTCGATAATTAATTTTTTAAGTGGTTTAAATTTTTACAAATGTACTAACTTTTTATTACTAACAATCAATAAAATAAATGTTTTTTTGATTTATTTTTTTTTAGACATAAAAAACGCAAGGTTTTTACAAACAAAATCGTATCAAATTTTACTTAAAGAGCTTGGATAATAAGCCTATGGATTTTCTCCACTTGAATTTCCCAATTGTAATTATTTTTTACTAACAGAAAACCTGCTTGAGCTATCCGATTGTAGGTTTCTGCGTTTTCGAGCAGCATAATGATCTTTTTTGCGTAGTCATCGGGCGAATATCCCACCAAAATCTCCACATCTTCCGTTGCAAACAAGGCATTATTTGCCAATCCTGAGGTGATACATGGCAATTTCATTGCCATTGCTTCCAATAATTTGTTCTGCAAACCTGTTCCAATTTGCATCGGAGCCACAAAAATTTTCGCGTCGCAATAACACGTTCTGATGTCTTTCACCCAACCACTGATGGTGACGCCATCGGTTGCCAAACGCATCACGCGTTTGTTGGGAGTGGCGCCTGCAATCAATATCTTTATATCTTGACGATATTTCTTTAATTCGGGCAGAATCTGATTCACTAAGAATTCCACTCCATTTACATTGGGCGGATATGCCATATTCCCCGTAAACAAAATATCATAATGCGGTTTCGATTCCGCAGGGCAAAAGAAGTTCATGTCAACGCCATTCGGAATCACGTGGATGCGTTCGTTTTCGGGATGGTCAATGGCATCGCGGTCGGGTGTGGAGATAATGATTTTGTTGTTGAAATAATCAAAGATATCGCGTTCGTATTTCTTGATGCGTTTGGCTTCAATCTTCAGGATGAGTTCCATAAAGAAAGAAGAATCGGCAGACATACGTTCGGCTCCTTTCGAAAACACATCTTGATAATCCAAGGTTTTCGGGATGTTGATGCCTTTCACATATTCCGCAACGCGTATCAACTGACAGAAAATATGGTCGGGTTGTATCTTAGCGATTTTCGCTTCTATCTTCTTTTTGATGAAAGGATGATAGAAAAATCCCACCTGAAAGGGCAATCCATTAAACAACGCCCGCAACAAGCCCCAATAGATGCTCAGCTTCTTCATGCGGACGATGGTGATAGATTTGCAATACTTTTCAAGCTCTTCAATCGCGAGTGGGTGCAAATCGGTGTCGTTTAAACAAAAAAGATGTATCTCATGATGTTTCGACAAGCAACGGATATGGTGAAACGCACGCAACTTATCGCCTTTTTCAAGCGGATACGGTACTCTCGATAATAAAACAAAAAGTTTCATGCTGTGTGTTTTCTATACTGTTCAATAATTTCAGACTTCAAAATAAAGAAAAAAAAATGAGATAGACGTCAAAAAAATCAAAAATCTTTCTAAAAAGTCACTCAAATGTTTCTATTTCTACGTTTATTTAATCAAAATTTGATTGTACAAAGTTAATAAATTTTTGGTAGTTGCCGAAATATCATATTCATTTTCAATCAACTTACGTGCATTTTGTCCGATGCTGCGACACAAATCCACATTTTCTATGCACAATTGAAATTTCTCTACAAATTCCTCAGGTGTGTTAGCGATGAGAATATCTTTTCCTGCGGTATAATTGATACCCTCGGCACCAATAGACGTGGAAATAATCGTTTTGCCCAACGCCATACCTTCAATAATCTTCACCCGAACGCCGCTCCCCGACAAAAGCGGAACAAACATAATGTTTTTCGCGTTCATAAAGGCTGAGGCATCATCCACCTCGCCCACCACGTTTAGATTCGGGAAACTAAAGCTCGACACCCACGACGGCATATTACGTCCCGCCAAATAAACAACGTTGTTCGGAAATCTTTTCGCAATTTCGGGCATACAATCCTTCAAAAACCATTTTATCCCTTCCTGATTCGGCATCCAATCCATAGAACCCAAATGGAAAAACGATGGTGTGTCCGTCAAAGTAGGTTTACACATACATTTCGCGAAATCTAAACCGAAAGGAACCGTAACGATGGGCGTCGTTACACCCAAACTCTTGATATAGTCCGTATCCACAAAGGTGATGGTCGCTATGCCGTCCACTTGGGCAAACACTTCCTTCTCAAAATTCTCCAACTTCTTTGCCAAATAAAAAAGATAATTCCGTTTGATGGGGTTCTTGATGGTTTGCGCAAAACGATTCCAAATCAGATGTTCCATATTATGTGAACGCAACACTATTTTCGCATTGCTATATTTGCGAATCGTAGCCAAATAGGGCGCCACATAAATGGTTTCGAGCTGAACTATGTCGAAATTCTTGCTCTTTAACAGATGTTGTAAGGTTTCCGAAAACTCTAACGATTCAAAACGTTCCACATGATAGGACTTGGACGTAAACAAATTCAGAAACGCATCCATCACCTTTATCCTCGTATCAATATAAACGGTTGTGAAGTTGGTTTTGTGGCGATAATCCACCGGCAAATTGTCCACATCAACATGAAATTTATGCGTGTTCATTGCCAAAATATCCACAGTATGGTTTTGCAACATCAAACCTGTAGCGAGATTATGCATAGCAATCGGTCCACCCTCTTTGGGAGGATAGGGCGATTTGTTACAAATTTGCAATATATTCATAGGTTTAATTATTTAGGGTTTGATATGTTTTTTTTCTCGTTTCCACAATTTTTTTATAATAAGATTCCACCATTCCAAGTTCAACACCTTCGAATCAGTGGTGGCGCTATACATCAGCAAAATTCCAACGGGCAAATATATCCACAACGCCAACCACATCCCTTGCGCAGCCGACAACACGCCCTCGCGCGCCGACTTTTCGCCCATCATCGAAATCACATGAAAAATGATGAACAACAAGGTGGAAAAAACCACAGGCAGCCCCAAGCCGCCTTTGCGGATGATTGCCCCCAAGGGTGCGCCGATGAAGAAAAGGATTAAACACGCTATGCTCAACGTAAATTTCCGATTCCATTCGATGCTATAGCGGGCTATCACTTCGCGCTTCACGTCCAATTCCTTCTCTATATATTCCGTTTGCTGCGACACACTGCGCGCACTGTTCAATGCAATTTCCACAAACTTCTTTTGCTCGCCCTTGGTGAAATTCGTTATAAACACGTCCTTTAGCTTCACTGTATCTTTTTTCTTATCATATTTCGAAGAATCTATCGTACTGTAATAGTGGAAGCTCTTCATATAATAATCATACGCTTGCGCTTGCCTATCAGTATATTTCATCACCAAGGTATCCTTCTGGTGCGAAAGCTGCGACAGGTTCAGCATCTGATAATTATCCTTAAACAAATCCTCCTTGCTTTTAATCATATTCAACTCCGACAAATCAATGCGGCGCGTCTCCTCGTCAAATTTGGTGCGCTGCATCGGCTTGGTGATGGCATCATTCGGATGCGAACTCGGCTCATAATAGTTATAGCCGTGGTACAATGTAAACACCAATATCGGCGGTTTGTTGCCCATCGTTTCCATCCTGCCGCTATCCGCCACCGTCACGTTGATGTTGCCCATATCCTCAGTATGGTCGGCAATCATCACATCGCGAATCGTCACCCCGTCCTTATCTTTTTTGCCCACACGTATCACATATCCCTGCAACTCGCTATAAAACACCCCCTCGTTGATGTTCAGCGCGGGTTTCTTTTCGCGTATATCAAACAGAAGCGTCCCATATTTCAGGTTGACGATGGGCAGCACATAATTGGAGAAATATAAAGCCATTCCGCTCAGCAGCACAATGAACAGCAACAAAGGAAACATCGCCTGGCGAAACGAGATACCCGCGGCTTTCATCGCCACCAATTCATAATGTTCGCCCAAATTCCCGAAGGTCATAAGCGACGCCAACAGCACCGCCAAGGGCAATGCCAACGGCACAAACGTGGCAGAAGCATAGAACATCAATTGCAAAATCGTGTACCACTCGAAACCCTTGCCCACGATGTCGTCCACATATTTCCACAGAAACTGCATCAACAAAATGAAAACAGCAATAAAAAATGTAAATACCATCGGACCGACAAAGGACTTAAGTACAAACACATATATTTTTTTCATTGGAAACGGATTTTTCAATGCAAATGTAGTATATTTTTTTAATATACGGTGGAAAAATTTTGATTTAAGACAAAAGTGCCTAAAGTATTTGAAGTACTTAAAGTGCCTAAAGTATTTGAAGTA
>CAIOJS010000545.1 GCA_903858655.1 uncultured bacterium
CCGAAACAACACTATGAACAACAATCAAGCCATGGCGCTCATGTCATGCAAGATGGACGATAATCTTAATATTGTCAATGCAGCTAATTACTGCCAAGTCGGGTCATTAAACGCCTCTGATTATACCGCCCAACAGAGCGTATCCGGAAGCATCTCCGGCTGGTCCTATTGGCAGGATTACTACTACCCCCAAGTGATAAGAGAATCCTACCCCGTCTATGTCAGGGAGAAAGCTCTAGACGAAGGGAAGAAAGCCTTTGAGATAGCCAAGATGCTGAGAGACAAGAATTTCATCAACGTAGAGAAAGTCAGGGATTTCGTCGAACTGATGGACGCCCTGATCAAGATGCTGTAGACCTCAATCCTAGCATCACCTTATAACTAACCTACCTTGACGTCACCTACCAGACTACGAACAATCGCACATTTTGCGGGCTGCCTATGGACTATACAGGAAACTGTGTGACCTCAGCCCCAGGAGCTGAGCAACCCTAGTTCCTAAGGGCAGTCCGCGTTTAGGGGCTTCAGTGCTCCTGCCCATCTCACTTCACTGTGGATGGGCTTTTTTTATGCTGTGTTTCAGGTTGCTGTGTTTCAGGTTGCTGTGTTTCAGGTTGCTGTGTTTCAGGTTGCTGTGTTTCAGTTCTCCACCATCCCTTTATTTGTCGCTCAGTTACCCCTGGGGGGCTATTATCTTTAAGAGAAAAAAATGTGAAGGGGACTCCCACCCTTACCTCCTACTCATTTGCGTCAGAACCTAGATGACACACTCCCCAGCGGGCACCTGTGGCAGCAAGGCTCTAATTCTTCTGGAGCATCAAGACTGCTCTGCTTATAAACTAACACGTAACATATGGACGCCATGTACTGTTCCAACTGCCTCATGACGCAGGAGGACAATGACAACGAAGTGTGCGTTGAGTGCGGAGGGATGCTGGAAGTGATGCATGATGAGGAAGAGTCTGACTTTATGAATGAAGATGAGATCCTCGATCAGGCAGCGCTGCTAGATTCCATGCCATTCTAATGCAGCTCTAATTCTACTGGGATGCAATGCGTCTCAGATGCTTATTAACTAATCACATATATGCCTCAAATCAATCCGCCTGCCACAAAGAAGCAGGCAGCCAACGACATGCCTCGCATCGGCAAGGCGTGGAAGAAGACAGACAAAAACGGCAAGGAGTTCATCTCCATTTCCATAGACAAAGAGAACTTCGCCAAGTTCTCCAGCCTGGTCATCAATCCAGGTGATTGCCTCATGGTGTTCAACAACGACAAGAGACCTGGCAAGAATGACGCGGATTACACCGTTCATCTCCTGATCCCGAAGGTTGCTGAATGTTAAGAACTTGCCCTGTTATCCCAAGAGGATAGCAGGGTTTTTTCTACAAGGAGGCACGCTCTAATTTATTCAGATTTATTAACTTAACAAAACATAGCCCTCAGGGGACAACCATATGCTCTGTCCGCAATGCAAAGGTCAGCAAGCTTTCATACGACAGGCAGAAGACAGCTACGCGAAAGAGGTCTTCTGTCCTGTTTGCCTATGGAGATGCTGGCTCAAATTCTATCAAAGCTTATTAACTAACCAAACCTATGAGCAACCATGCACGTCAGGGTTTAATCAATGAACGCACCAGCCTGGAGGATTCCGTCGAAGATCCGATAGGCGAATTCCACTTCATGAATGAGGATTCGGAAGAGGATGAAAGATTAATTAAACGCTCGCTTCATGACGCATCGAGAGATATGAAGAGAGGGAGGAATTAAGTTATGCCATATATGTGCCCACACTGCGGAGATGAAATAGAAAGCCTGAGATATTCACAACTCGCAAATGAATACGGAGATTTCTATTTTCCCGAGCATGATAATAGGCCGATGGATATGAGCCTAGCGAACTATATAGTAAACAGAGGCAACCACGAGAGCGAAGGAAGCGATGATGGAGGAGAAGCAAGTTATGAATGCCCAAGCTGCGGAGATGAATTAGAAATCGATGATGTTGTTTGGGAAAACGAAGAGGCGGAAGAAGAGGCAGAAATAACACACGACAATATGGAAATACAAGACGAAGAGAATCCTGAATCATTGCGCATCTCAGTGGAGCAGAAATACGTCTGCCGTAACGGCAGTGGGAGTAAAGGGAGCATCGTCTTCTGCCCCAAATGCCTGCATGAAACCCTGTTAGAATACGGAGAAGATCTGGAAGAGTGCCCTAATTGCGGTAAGAAAATAACCAAGAAAGTATGATCAAACTACCATTTAAAATGGGCGCTGACCCAGAGTGCCAATTCATGACCGGAGGAGTCAAGGCGATACCGACAGAAATATTGCCGGAGACATTAGGCAAAAAGCTAGATCTAGACGGAGTACACAGCGGCTTCGCCACCAAATTCGGCAACATCGGTTATGACCACAACAGCATCCTGGAGATCAGGCCGAATCCAGGAACGCCAAAAGAACTGGCAGACAACATCGGCGGCATCTTCAAGACCATGGCTGACAATATCCCTTATGCCGACCTATCTGTCTTGTCGTTCTATTCTTGCGTCGGAGGACATATCCATTTGGAACTGCCCCAATCCATGATTAATGACGATAAGATGAACAGCGTGGAAGAAAAAGGCAAGATTAATAAGGAAATGAAAGAACTGAATAAAATCATGTCCATCTTCTACCTGCCCATCATGCTGTCCGAAAACAAGCCCAGCCTCAAGAAAAGGCTAGGCACTGGTTATGGAGGGATTATAGACGGAGACGGTTCTGGCGACAGCTACAGGGTATCAGCCAAAGGCAGAATCAACCGCCAGAGTATCTACACTTTCGAATTCAGGGCACCGAGCGCCGAATGGATTGTTAGCCGGAAGATATGCGAAGCCACTCTGTCTTATTATGCAGTCGTCTATTACGAGTTCTTGAATCATCCGGAAAGCTTCAAGGCCATCAAGGACCTAACATGGAAGAACATAGCCCAAGCAAAGGCCGTCAGGGATGTCATTATGTCAGAGCATAAGATGATAGCCAATATCTATATGGGAGAGATGGCTAAGTGGATCAGGAAGTTCGAGTTATACAAGCAATACAAGGATGAAGTGGAATACATCTTGAACGCCGGCCAGGTTTATAAAGACAAATATAAATTTGACTATAACCCGTTCAATGGCTGGAATGTCAAGCCTAAACTCAAGATTTATGGCAAAGAGGACATCAAGGATCATAAATTCCAAATCAAACTCGGAAGAGACAAGCAGCCAGAGAAAACCGAATTCGACTCTCTGCTATCCGGTCCCATAACCTACAATAATGACCTAGGAGTGGCGCAACTGGCATACGGTCTAGCCGATGATATCCATAAGGCCAA
>CAIOJS010000546.1 GCA_903858655.1 uncultured bacterium
GTTCATGTAAAAATTGATTTGAATCACTTTGTTGCACCCAAAACAGTAGTTGAAAGACGACCTATTCATGGACAAATAATACAACAAGTATTGGATTAGGAGCAAGTGGAACTGGAGATATTGGAAGTTTTGTTGCAGTAAATATTAGTACAGCTCCAATAGTTGCAACCATAACGGTAACGCCTCATTATACGAATGATGGAGTTACTTGTGATGGTCCAACAAAGAGTTTTACGATGACAATAAATCCAAGTGGACAGTTAAATGACCCAATTGACCAAATAGTATGCAATGGCTTAACCACAACACTGGTTAGTTTTAGCACACAAAACTTAATTGGAACAACTACCTATACATGGGTAAATAACACGACAAGTATTGGTTTGGCAGCCAGCGGAGCGGGCAATATACCTAGCTTTACTGCTATAAATACACTAACTGTTCCTGTGATTGCTACTATTGTCATTACACCACATTTTACTTACGAAAATGTTAGCTGTGATGGTTCCACCCAGAGTTTCACAATTAAAGTGAATCCTACCCCGACCCCAGTTATCAATGGTCCCAATTCATCCTGCTCAAATACAATTGCTCAATATTGTGACATGGATACTGTTTCTGGAAGTTATTCTTACCAATGGTCAGTTTCAGGTGGTACTATATTCTCTGGTGCAAATACTTCTTGCATTTATGTCGTTTGGAATAATAATTGTTCCTCGGGTTGGGTAACCCTTACTAAAATTAACTTAGTTACGGGTTGTACAACAACAACATCTCATTACAATGTAACTATTCATCCTAGACCTACACCTGCTGTTATTGGAAATCTGGATGTTAATTCAGGTACTTATGTCACCTATAACACAAATAATGTCAATGGAGATTTATATTCTTGGAGTGTCGTTGGAGGTGATGTAGTTAGCGGACAAGGAACATCTTCAATTGTTGTGCATTGGGGTAGTTGTGTGAATTGCACTTTAGGATATATAACAGTTTTAGAAACAACGCCGTATGGTTGTACAGCTTCAGCTTCAATTAATATTTCGATTAATGTATTCCCTGGGGTACAAAAACTTACAGGACAATTAACCTATGACAACATATATGACACACCTTTAAATGGAGTTTCAATTCAATTAATAAAAGACGGTTTTGTCATTGGAACAACTACGACTGGTACAGGAATAGATTTAACAGGAAATCCTGTACTTGGGTATTATGAGTTTGATAGCATTCCGTACGGAGATTATTCTTTGCATGTTAGTTCCACCAAACCATGGGGAGGTATAACGGCAATAGATGCTTTGTTAATTAAACTTCATGCCATTGGAAATATTAGTTTGGTAGGTCTGCCATTGGTTGCTGCTGATGTTAATGCATCTTCCTCTATCAATGCAACTGATGCATTACTTGTACAATTGCGTATTGTTGGCTTGGTAAACCAATGGGGTGCAGGTGATTGGAAGTTTAACAATAGTTCGTTTACATTTAATGCGACCAACACTGCTTACAACTTCAAGGCGATTTGTGTTGGGGACGTCAACAAATCATATTTACCAACAGGTCTAAAGCATCATGTATCAGCTAATGATGGTGTCATGGATATTCAACCAAATACACCTTTTACCTATACGATAAAATGCAATACATCTGCTAATTTAGGCGCTATGACATTGTTTATGAATTATGATAATAGCCTATTTGAAATCCAAAAAGTAAATGATGTTCTTGATGGTATGCAATATAAAATAGAAAACGGACAAATTGCATTTGCTTGGGCAAGTTTACAACCAAGAAACGTCAATATTGGAGATACGATTATTTCTCTTCAAATGAAAGCCATAAGTGAAATTAGTCAGCCAACTGCCATTTTCAATTATGGTGTCAACAGTGAGTTTGGAGATGAAAGCGCTATGGTTGTAAATAATTTTGAGCTGAAAATGGCTGATGTTCAATCTGTAAATAATGATAATGCATTTGCCGTAAATAGCTATCCGAATCCTGCTGAAGATATTACAAACATAGTTTATAACTTGCCTGAAAATGGTAAGGTTAAAATTACGATTACGAATATCCTTGGACAGCCTGTTAGTATGCTGCTTGATGAAGAGCAATCAAAAGGATCTCATAAAGTAGTGGTGAATGCTGCTCAATTGAGTCTGTCATCGGGGGTTTATATGTATCAAGTTGAAGTTAACGGAACAACAACACATTACATCAAGATAAATAGAATTGTTTTTGAGCGTTAATAGTTTTTGCGCATGGTTGTTTATAATTATGTAAAGAAAAGGAAGTCTTAATGACTTCCTTTTTCTTTTAATTGATTTGTTGCAGGCTTTATGTGTCATAATATGAGATATGCTGAACGGCAAATTCGCTCAGGCTGCGCTTAAATGCATCACGAAACATA
>CAIOJS010000547.1 GCA_903858655.1 uncultured bacterium
AATACCTTTGCCATTCCTTGTTTTTCTGCCGGTCATGATGTATTATCACATCAAAAAGGAAAGCATCACATTAATTAGTTTTTTAGGAATAATGTTCCTGATGTTATACGTAGCCGTATTTTCCGCATTGCTTAGTACCTAATGGATAACCAGTCCGCAGTGCACTGATTTGTTTCAATTTTGGGATAATTGATGATTTCTTTTGGGGTTTTCCTAATCAGTAGTAAATTTACATACTATTTTATAATGATTAGCTAAGTACATGACAAAAATTTACAACAATCTTTAAATTTATTCAAATCATTCGAGAACAACGCATTAGCCAGGAATGTCAACCCATATTTAAATAAGCTCTTAGCTTTTCGACCGTGTTTCTTGATTTTGATTGGGTTAATGGAGTCTAAATATATTCCCACTTTGTAAGCCCAAACGAATGCCACGATCACCAGCGCAAAGAGTTTATCAATACGGTTTAAATCAGTCAAATGCGTGTCCTCAATATTAAAACCGCTTGTTTTTAGTGCTTTAAATGCAGATTCAATTTGCCAACGTTCTTTATATATTGATTGAGCTTGGTCAGGTTTGTTGAATGAAACAATAATCTGAAGTTCTGGAATCCCCTCTTTGTTTTTTACCTTAGAAGCAGACAGATAGCAAAGTTGTCCTTTGATGTAAATGATACCATGATTGAATTCAGATTGATTGATTTTCAGATGATTGAACAACCATGAAGCTTTGATACGATGGCCGTTTCTTGGGATATCAATCCAAAAATTGTCCCTAATACGAATATGGTATCGGATCCTATGGAAATTCAGGTAAGCTAACCAATCTTCCCCGACAAACTCACGATCAGCCAACAAGCATTCAATGGTTTCAACTCCGAGTAAGCCAATGTATCGATCCAGGAGTTCTATCCTATCAGCAGTGGAAGAGTTGCCAAATTTGGGCATCAGTTTGAATAGAACTGGGAATGCAACTCCTTGGTAAACCACAGCAATCACAAGTGCATTGATGTTTGTGGCACCAAACTTCCAGTTTGTTCTATCCATTGCCAGGCGATAGGGTGGTTTATGCGGCAGTAGGGCAAAAACAAAGCGAGCAATAATGTCCGTGTCAAGAAGATATTCTGACATAAACCGCTGGATTCTTCTTAATGAGGAATCAACACTAACATCGGAATCGAAGCTTGCTGCTAATTTTTCAAAACAAACAGTTTGAACCTTGCATAAAGCACAAATAAATAAGCCAAAGAACTTTATTCGGGCCAAATTCATTTTATCCCCGAAAATTTTAAATAATGTTGAGAGCAAAATGCTATTTTTACTCTCTATACTGGTGTTCATGTATCTTGATGGCATACCTGGAAGTATTTCATTCAAGATACTGAATATCAGTATTTTATATCCTTTTTCGTAATTTAGTTACCACTAAGTTATTAACATAATTGCCTGATTATCAAGTCTTTTAAATTTTGTCATGTACTAAGTTCTTTTGATTAATTTAGCGGTAAATAAAATC
>CAIOJS010000548.1 GCA_903858655.1 uncultured bacterium
GGATTAGATTCGATAGATGCTTTAGAAATCATTGTGCTTCTCGAAAAAAACTATGGCATAAAAATAGAAGATCCCAAACAAGGCAAAACAATTTTTGCCTCTATTCGTGTTCTTGCAAATTATATTTTGGCGCACCAAAAACCTCAGTAATTTCGTATGAGTAAGAGGATATTTATTACCGGTATAGGCATGATTTCTGCTATCGGGAAGAACATCCCCGATACTTTTTTATCTCTTTCGGAGAGTCGTTCCGGACTTGGTCGCATCAAATGGCTTGACACTGTTCATAAAGATGAGATTTTAGTGGCTGAAGTTCCTTTCAGTAATGAGGAATTGGCAGCTATGGCAAAGGTTAAGAGCCTTGATGGTTACACGCGGACAACTCTCTTAGCTATTATTGCTGCCTCTGAGGCTGTTAATTCAGCAAACATAAAGGATATGCTCGAGATGACGACCGGTTTGATTTCCGGAAACACCGTTGGCGGCATGGACAAGAGCGAAATCTATTATTATGACTATCTGAAAGAACGCAAAGGCAATTCATACATTGAAACTCATGATTGTGCTGATTCCACTGAGAAACTTGCTGATTTATTTGGCATCAGTTCTTTTGTGACCACAGTTAGCACTGCATGCTCTTCGGCTGCGAATGCAATGATGCTAGGTGCTCGTATGATACAAAATGGCAGTCTGCAACGCGTTATTGCCGGGGGCACAGAATGTCTCACAAAATTTCATATCAACGGGTTTAATTCCTTAAAGATATTAGATCCGAACCCATGCAAACCTTTTGACAAGAACCGTATGGGGATTAATTTGGGAGAAGGTGCCGGTTACGTTATATTGGAAGGGGAAGAGGCGCTGCTGACTCCCGAACGTATTATATGCGAACTGAGCGGTTGGGGAAATGCTTGCGAAGCATTTCATCAAACTGCCTCATCGCCCGATGGTAATGGGGCTTATTTGGCAATGAAAAAAGCCCTCGACATGAGCGGTCTGAAACCTTCGGATATCACTTACATCAATGCTCATGGAACTGGGACCGATAATAACGACGTTTCGGAAGGGCATGCCATAGAACATCTTTTTGGCGATACAATTCCGCATGTGAGTTCAACGAAACCATTCACTGGGCATACCACTAGCGCCGCGGGTGTGATAGAATCTATTATCAGCATACTCGGCATGAAAAATAATATGATTTTTCCGAACTTGAACTTTTCGGAACAAATTGAAGAACTAAAGTTTAAGCCTGTGAAGCAACTTATTCCGAATATTGATCAAAAGCATGTGTTGAGTAACTCATTCGGTTTTGGTGGAAACAATACTGCTTTGATCTTTTCGCAGTATAGTTAATTGATTCAATAGTTAATTGGCTCATTAGTTAAGGTGAGGCGGAGTTAAACTAGATGTAGTTAATCGTAAATCACATTTCTTAAATCTTAAATCAAAAATCATTAATCTCAATTCAAATTAAAAATGGCATACATTTCAGGCATCGGTTGTATTTCTCCACAGCACACTATGGACAATGAGGTGTTTTTGGAGGAAGCTGTGAATCAACAAGCGTTGTTTCTACAGTGTATTCAGCCGAACTCATACAAAGAGTTTATCAATCCAATTCTTTCGAGACGGTTGAGTAAGATTATAAAAATGGGTATAACATCTGCATTGATCAGTTTGAAGGATGCGGGCATCGAGAATCCGGGTGCGGTGATAACGGGGACAGGATTGGGTTGTGTGGAAGACACCGAGAAGTTTTTAATGACCATGCTCGACAACAAGGAAACGCTTCTGAACCCTACCAATTTCATGCAGTCCACTTATAACACCATCAGTTCGCAGATTGCTATCATTTTGAAATGCTTCAATTACAATAGCACCTACGTGCATCGCGGTTTCTCCTTCGAGTCAGCCGTTATGGATGCTTTGGATTTGATGGCGAATGGAGATGCAGAGAATGCGTTGGTGGGTGGAATTGATGAGTTGACGGGGAATCATTTTCAGATTACAAGCTTGTTGGGCAATTGGCGCCAAGAGGCAGAAAACAATCTTGAGCTATTGCATCATCCCGGCAAAGGAACCATTCCAGGCGAGGGCTCAGTGTTTTTCACCCTTACCAAAGAGCAACAAAACAGCAGCTATTGCGAACTGAAAGGCATTAAAATGTATTATAAGCCTGCTAATTTCTTTGGGGTGTGGATTAAAATTAAAATGTTGTTGGAGGAACATAATTTGACGGAGGAAGATATTGATTTGCTTGTGATGGGAACCAATGGCAATCAAGAAACAGACATTTATTATCCACAAATACACAGTTCGTTGTTTCCCAATACTAGCGTGGCTAGTTTCAAGCATCTTTGTGGCGAATATTATACAGCTTCTGCTTTTGGTTTATGGCTTGCGGCTAACATCATAAAAAGACAAACGGTGCCCACAGTGTGTCAGTTTAAAGGGGAAACGCCTAGCAACATCCGCAATATCATTCTGTATAATCATTATGCAGGTGACCAACATTCGGTGATGCTTCTGTCGAGGTGCTAATCGGCTTCGAGTTTTTGTAACCTCAAACGGTTTTTCTTAACAGCGCTTCTCTTTTATCTTTTATAATATCGTATCGCTAACGGATTCATTCGCTTCGTTGTTGCTTATCTTGAAATACACAAACATCTGCGTAGCTTTCAAATCCATATAGCGCGAAACTTGTTGCTTTATTTCGCTAGCCACATAAGGAAGGACGGTTTCGACCTTTTCATAATACTGAATCAGTTTATGGACGGATGTGATGCCTAGGCACATCGTTAGTTTGTTGTTGTTTTCCGACTTATTTCTTATTTGGCTGATATAAAGGCTTTCATTAATGGCTTGTTGTATTGGCTGCACAAACGGGTGGAGTTTCGATTGACACAGATGTTTCAATTGCTCAATATTTTTATCTATAAATTGAATCGTAACAATTTCATCCCAAAACTCCTGCAATTTGATTTTAAATGGAGCCATGGCAGGTTGCAAATCATTACGTGTGTATTTCATTTGATTATAATCCAAGCTATTCAGATAAGGGAAATCCCATAAGGGAATTCTTATAAAATCAAATCCGTTCGTTTCCAAAACGCCAAAAGTGGCAAAAGGAAAAATCTCTTCCACATTTTTATCAAATAAAAGCATATAATCACGATTGGTAATCGTTGTAGAGATTTCCGAAATCAAAGCATCTTCCTTGTTATCCTTTTGCCTGAAATCAATAGGTTTCATAACAAAAGCGCCATCCGTTCGAAACTCCATACGTTCTGCTAACTCATTACCCACAATGATATCACGGGCAAACGTTTTCAAATCCTCTTTAAACTTCTTGTGCAAACTCGCAAAAGCGTTAATTCCTATAACTTTGCGAGGGTTATTATGTTTGTTTTGAGTGTTTTTTTTGACGAGAGTGCTCACTTCGTAATAATCTTTAACCATTTCCATTGCCACAGGATGATCCTTATAACACTCTTTAAAGCATGCAACAATCTTCTCAGGCGACCAGGTGTCAATATCTTCTAATATCAAACGTGCCCAAGAATTGTCAACACCAAACTGTATGATATCCGATAGTAATAGAAACGGATGAATGGTGTAACAGACGTTATAGTCCCCTATATAATTGGTTGTGGGACTGTCATAATAGGTTATCTTCATGATCTGAACTTTTTTTTAATGAATCGTTTCTATTTCAGGAATTATTTCGGTGGATGTATGTATCTTGAAATACACAAACAGCTGCGCAGCTTTCAAATCCAAATAGCGCGAAGCCTGTTGCTTTATTTCGCTAGCGACATAAGGAAGAACGGTTTCGACTTTTTCATAGTACTGAATCAGTTTATCGACGGATGTGATGCCAAGGCACAACGTCAGTTTGTTGTTGTTTTGCGATTTATTTCTTATTTGGCTGATGTAAAGGCTTTCGTCAATGGTTTGTTGTAAGGGCTGCACAAACGGCTGGAGTTTCGATTGACACAGTTGCTTCAGTTGCTCGATGTTTTCATCTATAAATTGAATCGTATTGATTTCATCCCAAAACTCCTGCAATTTGATTTTGAACGGTGCCATTACAGGCTGCAAAGCATTGCGTGTGTATTTCAACTGTTTGTAAGTTAATTCATCCAGAAACGGTATATCCCACAACGGTATCTTTAGGAAATCAATCATATCGGTTTCCATTTCATCGTAGTTGACATGCGAATACATCTGTTCCAAACTGTGGTGAAGTCCCTGAATTTCTTTGCGATTGCTAAGCACTTTAGTGATTTCGGAAATCAGTACATGTTCCTTGTTATCCATTTGCTTGAAATCCACAGAATTTATGATAAAAATCCCATCCTTTATAAACGGGATGCATTCCTGTATTTTGTTATGCTTATAGGTTTCATTCCTACTATCATTTAAAGTCTTTTTAAACTGTGCGATAAAACGGCTAATCAAATATTTTTGCATGGCAATCTCCTTGCCATTATACTTTTTGGCAATCATCTCTTTGAGTTCCTGACGTTCCATTTCATATTTTCTAACATTCTCAATGCCTATTTCATCATCATCATACAAATCCTTAAAGGTTTTATAAATTTTCTCAGCCGACCAAGTGTCAATGTCTTCCAGTAAGGTTTTGCCCCAAGCATCGTCAATAACAATGGAGAATTTGTCAAATAGAATGATGCTAGGATGAAAAGTAATAGAACTTTCATAGTCCGGGTTGAAAATGGTTGTAGGGCTGCTTTGGGAGGTTATCTTCATAATACGATTGTTTTAATCATCTTCATCATTCATGTCAACCTGGTTGTCAGGGTGCACCTCAAGATACAGAAACATTCGCGTTGACATCAGATTGATATGACGCCCAACGCGATTGCGAACCTCCGAAACCACATACGCTTCAATAATATTCATAGTTTCAAAATAATCAATCAGCATGTTTGCAGAGCAAATGCCAATGAATAGCTGCGAGCGCGAGTCCTTTTCATTTTGTTTCATCAGATGACTCAAATACAAGCTGTCGTCTAGAGATTTTTGGAGCGGTGCTTGAAGCGGCAGCAAATGTTCTCCGCATAAGACCTTGATGCGTTCGAGGTTCTCAGAAACATATTCCATTCCGGAGAGCTCTGTTCTCAATTGATTGAGTTGCGTCTTGAATTCGATTAGCGCAGGCTGAAGTTCGTTGCGGGTATATTTGATTTGCTTGTAAGGCATTTCTATAGCGACCGGAATCTTTATAAACGGAATATTAATAAAATCTTTACCATCGCCTTCCGTTTCTTCTAAGGTCATAGCATCAAAGTGGTTGTACAGAGTTTCATCAAAACCAAGCCAATTTTCTCGATTCAGAATCGCATCGCATATAGGTTGAATGTAAGGGTCTTCGCTTTTTTCGCTAGAAAATAAATCCATGAATGGAACGCGCAAGATGTTTTCCTGATGAAATGGAAGTAGTTCCTTAACGAGATAGTTTCCCATCAAGCCTTCGTAATACTCTTTGACTAATTGTTTGTAATATTTAATACACTGTTGGAAGCCGTTTATAACATATAAATCTTCTTTTGTTTTGTGTTTCATTTGCTTCACTTTTTTTATCAAAGGAAGCAAAGCAATATTGATGTCAATCCTAGCTAATGATTCATTATCCCGATACCATATCAGTTTAGAGA
>CAIOJS010000549.1 GCA_903858655.1 uncultured bacterium
ATTTACAATAAGAAAATTCACGATTTTTTTAGGACAAAACTCAATGTTGTTGAGCACACCGTAAGCAGCACTGAATTCTATAAAATATACGCAACTTCAAATCAAGAATAAATATGGATTCAAGTAAAGAATTTCGCTCCTATGCCTCTAAACATTTAGGCATTTCGAGTTCGCGCCTCGATAAATTTAGCGCTACACAAGGCATGACACGTACCATCATCGAAGAACGTCAGGTGAACTTCCGTGAGGTGGATGTGTTTTCACGCTTGATGATGGACAGAATTATCTTTTTAGGTACGCCGATTGACGATTATATCGCCAACATCATTCAAGCACAACTATTATTTTTGGAATCAGTGGATGCAAAAAAAGATATTCAGATATATCTGAATACTCCCGGCGGCTCTGTGTATGCAGGTTTGGGTATTTATGATACCATGCAATATATTTCGTCGGATGTGGCTACTATCTGCACCGGCATGGCAGCTTCTATGGGTGCTATCATTTTATGTGCCGGCACTAAAGGCAAACGCACAGCACTGAAACATTCACGCGTATTGATTCATCAACCTATGGGTGGCGCAGAAGGACAAGCTTCCGACATCGAAATCACTGCACGGGAAATTCAGAAGTTGAAAAAAGAACTGTATGATATTATAGCAACCCATTCAGGTCAATCCTACGACAAGGTGTGGAAAGACGCTGACCGCGACTATTGGATGACCTCTGAAGAAGCCAAGAAATATGGCATGATTGACGAGGTGTTGCAAAAACCAAAAAAATAATCACGAATGGCTAAAGATCAAGAGAAATGTTCGTTCTGCGGGAAGAGGAAATCTGACGTCAGTTTGCTTATCGCGGGCTTGGATGCTCATATTTGTGATGCATGTGTGGCGCAAGCCGATGCCATAGTGCACGAAGAAATGGGTGCCTTGAACAAAGGTGTTGACCCAAAGAAATTCGAGCTGCTGAAGCCCATTGATATGAAAAAACATCTTGACCAATATGTGATTGGACAGGATGATGCCAAACGGATATTGTCTGTGGCGGTTTACAATCATTACAAACGCATCAGCCAAAAACCTTCCAAGACCAAAACCGATGATGTGGAAATCGAGAAATCGAACATCATATTGGTGGGCGAAACGGGAACAGGAAAAACCCTATTGGCACGCACCATTGCCAAGATGCTGCACGTGCCTTTCTGCATTGCCGATGCCACCGTCTTGACCGAAGCAGGTTATGTGGGCGAAGATGTAGAAAGTGTGTTGACACGCTTGTTGCAAGTGGCAGACTACAATGTGGAAGCTGCCGAAAAAGGCATCGTTTTCATTGACGAAATAGATAAAATTGCCCGCAAAAGCGATAATCCATCCATCACCCGCGACGTTTCAGGTGAAGGAGTGCAACAGGCTCTCCTGAAATTGCTTGAAGGAACAGTTGTATTAGTCCCACCTTATGGCGGCAGAAAACATCCTGAGCAAAAAATGATACAGGTCAATACAAAAAATATCCTTTTTATTGCCGGAGGTGCTTTCAACAACATCAATAAAAAGATCGCCTCAAGGATGCAGACTAACGTAATAGGCTATAATCTAGATAAGTCGAGAGA
>CAIOJS010000550.1 GCA_903858655.1 uncultured bacterium
AAAATACTAATAAACGTTCAATAAAAGGATTAATTTTGCAAAAAAAAAAAGTTATGCTAAAAATAGGAGTATTAGGAGCAGGTCATTTGGGGAAAATCCATATCAAATGTATTAAGCAAATAGAACATTTTGATTTATTCGGATTCTATGACCCCGACGAAAATGTTATGAAAGCTGTAGCGAGTGAATATGGCATCAAAGCGTTTAATACTATTGATGAATTGATAGAAGCTGTGGAGGTTGTTGACATTGTTACGCCCACGGTTTCGCATTTTGATTGTGCTTCGAAAGCTATGAAAGGCTCGAAGCATGTGTTTATTGAAAAACCATTGGTGACTACGCTCGAAGAGGCTAAGGAGCTTATCGCTATTTCGGAAGAGGCGGGAGTGAAGGTTCAGGTGGGGCATGTGGAACGTTTTAATCCTGCGTTTACGGCAGCCTTGCCTTTTATACAACAACCGATGTTTATAGAAACGCATCGTTTGGCACAGTTCAACCCGCGCGGTACGGATGTTCCCGTGATATTGGATCTGATGATACATGATATTGATATCGTTTTGAGTATGGTGAAATCGAACATCAAACGTATCAATGCAAGTGGCGTTGCGGTGGTGAGTGACACGCCTGATATTGCGAATGCCCGTATTGAGTTCGATAATGGCTGCGTTGCGAATTTGACTGCGAGCCGTATTTCGATGAAGAATATGCGCAAGACACGTTTGTTTCAGCATGATGCGTATATTGCTATTGATTTCTTGGAGAAAGACATTGAAATTATACGTTTGAAAAATATAGTGGATGAATCGGAATTGAATCCGATGGATATGATGATAGATTTGGGAGAAGGCAAGGGGAAGAAACAGATATTTTTTGAGAAACCTGACATCATCCCCATCAATGCGATTAAGACGGAGTTGGAGGCGTTTTATTTCTCTATAGCAAATAATACAATGCCGAATGTAACCATAATTGATGGGTATAAAGCGCTTGATGTTGCGTATAAAATCATTGATAAGATTAATATTTCTGAATAATTTTTAGGATAAGCAATAATTGAAAATCTTTAGCGTTTCACCTAAGAATTGAAAAGAACGCATGGATTTTAAATTTACTCTTTTATGGCGATTGATTGGAACTTTGATAGGATTTCTATGCCTTGTAGTCATCATCAACTTTGCGTCTTGTAAAAAAAACGACCTTGTTCCGTCGTACATTCACATTGATAAAATTACGCTTAATTCTACTTACGAAACTGATGGTAGTAACTCAAGTAAGATTACAGATGCTTGGGTGTATATTGATGGCGATTTGATTGGCATTTATGAATTGCCAGCAACTTTTCCTATTTTAGCTACAGGCAGACATGATATCATGGTGCGCGCCGGTGTTAAATTAAATGGCATTGCCATGTCGAGAGGTTATTATCCATTTTATGAAGCTTACACAGGTACAGTGAATTTGGAAGCTGAACATATAGATACTGTTCATCCTACTGTTAAGTATTATGCCAATAAAATTCAATGGAAAGAGGATTTTGAAGAAGGTGGATTTACGCTAATAAAGTACACGGGAAGTGATACTGCTTTGACAAAGACTTCTGATCCTGCGGAGGTTTTTGAAGGTTCTTTTTCTGGTGTAGCGAATCTTTCGAGCGATTATAAATATCTGCTGACTGCTTCTACAGAAGATTTTGCCATTCCACAGAATCTTTCCCCAGTTTTTTTAGAATTGAATTACAAGACAAATATTCCACTAGTTGTTGGCATGATAGGAGAACTTCAATCAGGCGATCACGATCGTGTTAGAGCATTAGTTATAAATGCTAATACTGAATGGAATAAAATCTATATCAATTTGACCGCTACAGCTAACTATACAGTAAATGTGCAATCGTTCAAAGTTTTTTTTGAAGCAAGCCTATCCGATACTGTCCCCAGTGCAAAAATATATATAGACAACGTAAAACTTCTTTATACGAATTAGGTCATGAATAAAAAACTGCAGGTATTGAAATATGTTTGCTTTGATATATTTTCTGCAATTCTTGCATGGACGCTGTTTTTTATTTATCGAAAGTACCATATTGACTCCGAAGTTCTTCACCAGCCTGAATTGATCTTTTTTGATCATAATCTCTATTTTGGCTTAACTATCGTAGTTGTTTTTTGGTTTCTGTTGTATTATGTTTCAGGTACCTATCAAAAAATATATCGTAAGTCGCGACTGAAAGAACTTAGTCAAACTTTGTTGCTATCGTTCCTGGGTTTGATAGTGATTTTCTTTTTGTTGATACTTGATGATCAAGTTATTTCTTACACGAATTATTACCTTTATTTTTTAGTTATTTTCTGTTTGCATTTCACCTTGACTTTTGGATTCCGTTTTATTTTGTCCACACGGACTGCATATAGGATTCATCATAAATTAATCGGTTTCAATACGCTGCTTATTGGTAGTAACGGCAATGCGACTGCGATTTACAACGAAATTGAAAATGAATGGAAGTCCTCAGGGAATAAGTTTGTTGGGTTTGTGGATGTTTTCAATAGTGACAACTATCCCATGATACAAAATTTGCCGCATTTGGGTAATTATAAAGACTTAAAAGATATTATTCAGAAATATCAGATAGAGGAAGTCATTATTGCTATTGATAAGAAAGAACATACGTATGTGGAGCAAATTATTTCTTTTTTGGAAGATACCGACGTGGTGATAAAGATTATTGCCGACATGAAGGACTTTCTGTTGGGCAGCGTGAAAATGACTTCTATTTTTCATGCACCGCTCATACAAATTTCTCCTGAATTGATGCCGGCATGGCAACGCCATTTAAAAAGGTTCTTTGATGTTAGTGTGTCAATCATCGCTATTCTGATTTTATTGCCTGTCTATATTTTAGTTGCTTTTGGTGTTAAGTTGTCGTCCAAAGGCGCCATATTCTATTCTCACGAACGCATAGGCTTGCATGGAAAGCCTTTCACCATGTATAAGTTTCGGTCCATGTTTACAGATGCAGAGATTGATGGTCCGCAGTTATCAAGTAAGACTGATAAACGAATCACGCGTTTCGGACGATTTATGCGTAAAGTTCGTTTGGACGAAACACCGCAGTTTTATAATGTACTAAAAGGCAATATGTCCTTAGTTGGTCCTCGTCCTGAACGAAAACATTTTATTGATTTGATTGTTCAGAAAGCTCCGCATTATAAGTTGTTGCACAAAGTGAAACCCGGTATTACGTCATGGGGACAAGTGAAATATGGTTATGCTGAAAATGTTGACCAAATGATAGAACGCTTGAAATTCGATGTGCTCTACATCGAAAACATGTCCTTGGCAGTAGATTTTAAGATATTAATTTATACGGCTCTTATCATTATTCAGGGACGAGGCAAATAAGCTAAAGCTGCTTATTCTCAATCATCACCACAATTTGTTCAATATATTTATCCTCTCCGTTAGGGTCGTAGGTGCTTTTGAGATTATAGCCAAATAAACGCCCGAAGGATTGATACATGGAAGCCACCACGCCTCCTCGGAAATCCTTTATTAAATCAAAGGACGACGAACCTGTTTCGCGGTCAATGAGTTTGATAAGAATTTTTCCTTCCACATCGTTCAGGTTTTTAATTTCTTCTTCAAAACGAGCCTTCAAGTCTGCTTCGGCTTGCTTCATGGCGCGTTTGCGGTCTTTCTTTGGACCTGAACTCGCAATGATGGCGTTGTATTCCTGTGCTTTTGCGGCTACAAGCTTCGCATAAGGATAGACTTTTTTTACAAGCAGCGCCAAGCGGGAAAAGGTAAGCGCGTCCACTTTGTTAGTGAACATAGGCTTGCCATAGATTTTTACTTCGCTCATGGCTACTATAGGTAAGGTATCACCGCTCACGATGACTGCCCGCGTAACAATACTATTGGTGTCTTGCGCTTTGAGTAGCGTTTGGGAGCATATAAATATAAGGACAATATGGAAGAATATTTTTTGCATGGTGCTTTTTCAATCCTACTCAATTATTGTGCCAAGATTGATTAAATAAACCTACGGATCAACCGCAACTGATGTGTATAGCGATGCGTCTCCTGATTATAAATCCCTTCATGGTCAATGCCGTCAATGTGAACTTTGCCTGAAGCGTGAATAATCGTTTGATTATCCAACATAATACCCGTGTGTATGATGTGGTTTTCTTTGTTTTCGAAAAAGGCAAGGTCGCCGGCTTTGGCTTCGGCTATAAAATCAATACCCTCGCCTTGCAGTGCTTGTTGCGAAGCATCGCGAGAAATCTTGATGCCACATACTTTTAAAACCACCTGTGTGAAACCGGAACAATCAATACCAAATGGGCTGCGTCCGCCCCACAGATAGGGCGTGTTCATATATTTTAATGCCACTTTGACTATGGCAGAACCATCACGTGCTTTCGCAACATGCACATATTTACTATTGATGGAATATTCAACGCCGCTGATACTAAAACTATTGGATGAAAATCCCGGCAAACTGCTGCCCATGACAATCGGAAGGCGCGCCTTAGTAGTTTTGTTGTTCAGCTTGTGGACCAAATCGCATACCACAGCATTATTGTTACGCTGAAAAAGCTCAAATTCTTCTTTATCCAAGCTTTTTACTTGTTTACGGTCAACCCAACCTTCATAAGCATCGTAAACCGTTATTATTTTCAGCCACGAACCAAAGGATTCAGTGACCATAACAAGTTCCCCGAAAAGCAATTGTGTCACCATTTCAGCCTTATCTAAAGGCGTGGCTCTTACGGGAACCATACTTAAAATACAAATACCTGTATCCATATTCTTTTTTTTAGCAAAATAACGAAATATTTTTGACGTATAAACTATTTTCTATTCAATTTCTTAAACGATTTATATACTTTTTAAATATTGCATCGCATCGGGACCTCTATTAAACAACAAATCCATGATACTCAGGTTAGGCATAAATCCAAACTTATAATCAAACACCTGCGTATATTTATGGAAATTAATATCTGCACTATGCTTAGGATGTATAGATTCTCTGAAATCATCTTCGCCTGTATATTCCGCAACAAAAGTATCAGAGACAACTATCTCAGGCAAACACTTCAGTAATTTAAAGCAAACCTGCATAATCTCCATGTTGAAATCGAATAACCATGTGTATTCTTTGTTGAAAAAGACATCCAACTCCGGTTGATAATACATAAAGAAGGGTGATTTGTTGTAGGCAGAAGTTATAGCTTTCGCATGGACTTTATGCCACGGAATATCATACGAAATTTTCACTTCTTTCAAGGGCAAATGATTCCGTCTGCATTTTTGTAATGCCACGCTCAAATCAAGTTTTCCGTTGGCAGCATAGATAGCACAACGATTGCGATAGGTCTGTTTCGTAAAGTTTTCGCAAGCTTCAATAGTAATTTTATCGCTCTTGATGGCGTGACGAAAGAATTCAATAGGTGGAAAATAGGCAGTGGCGAAAATCATGAAAACAATTTTGGTGCAAATTTCCGAAATTTATCAATAGCAAGCAATATTATTATGCAATATTTAATTTTTAATCATTGTTGTTCGACTAATTTTTATGTCATCCCCAACAGGATTTAAATTTAACGCCACTCTTTTTCCTATCAATAGTAATCAGCAAGCTCCATCGTGGCGAAATATTTTAAAAATACACTGCAGTTAAGACATTTTTTTATAATTCTTTGACCTTGTTTTCTGCCAACCTATTTTAGTGACCAACATCAAACCTACAACTACGATTTGGCAAACACCACTTTCAAAGAAGGTGAACTCTATTGGCTCCGCGTAGAAGGCTGTGGAAAACGCCTGAAAGAACTTGCCATTAAGATGGAATGACAACATATTTGGTATTTTTTGCACCCTTTATTTCGTCATTCAACTAAATTCCGTAAATTTGCAAAAATTATTTCAGTGGAAAAAGACCAATTAATTTACGGAATCCGTCCTCTTATGGAAGCCATCACGGCAGGCAAAGACGTTGATAAAATACTAATTCAAAACGGATTGAAATCCGAACTCTTTCACGAGTTCCGCAATCTGCTTGCCCAACGCAACATCGCTTATCAGTTCGTTCCCATCGAGAAACTCAATCGCGTCACCACCAAAAACCATCAAGGTGTCATCGGTTTTGTCTCCAACATCACCTATACCGATGTCGAAAACATCATCCCTTTTGTCTTTGAAAAAGGAAAATCTCCCCTCATTCTCATCCTCGACCGCATCACCGACGTACGCAATTTCGGCGCCATTGCCCGCTCTGCCGAATGTGCGGGTGCCGATGCTATCGTCATCCCGTATTATAATTCCGTGCGCGTCAGTGCCGATGCCATCAAAACTTCCGCAGGCGCTCTGCATAAAATTCCCGTGTGCAGAAGCATCAGCATGATTAAAACTGTTGAATATCTCAAATCCTGCGGACTCCAAATTGTTGCCTGCACCGAAAAAGCCCAACAAGCCCACTACAACTGCGACATGAGCATCCCCACGGCTATCATCATGGGCTCTGAAGAAGACGGCATCTCCGACATCCTGCTCAAAGCCGCCGACCAAACCCTCAAAATCCCCATGACGGGCGAAATACAATCCCTCAACGTCTCGGTCGCCACAGGCATCATCCTTTTCGAAGCCCTCAAACAACGTAGCGTTTAAATCTTATTGTAAAAATACGTGGATATTGTTCCTTTTCCCTTGTTCTTTTCTTTTCTTTTGGGCGCATCCCCGACAAGAAATTGTCGGGGTCGGGCTTTCCTCTCCAAGTCCTCGGGGCTGAATAACGCCCCTGTGGGCTTTCCGTTCCAATCCCTTGCGCGCGAGCCCCGTATCTATCCCTTGGCTTCTTAATCAAACTTTTTTACCTTCCCCCCTCATCAATCTGCATCAAGAAAAACCTTCTTATATATCCGTAACCTCCCTATTATTTCCTGCCCTATTATAGCCCCTTTTTAAGGGGTTGGGGTTTCTTCATAAATTATAATAACAACTTCATCATAAACTTGAACATAATGTTTATTATTAAATCCCTCATTGATAAATGACTTACAATATTAATCTATTCATAAAATTAATTTGAAAATCAATAAATATTGTTATTGTCAATAGCGCATGACAAGCAAGGTAAATAACAGCAAATTTCCTTTTCACTTCATACATAACTTTTAAATACAAAGGAAACCATATAAAAACAGAAAAAAATACAATTAAAATACAACAAAATAAGAAAAGTCTTAAACTATTAAGAAATATATTTGAATGTATACATCCAGGGCAATCGCAAGTACAATAAATATAATACATAATCACATAAACAATTAATAGTATTATATAGATTAAAGGTAATAAAGATAATAATCTGTAGATTAACTTAAAAATTCTCATAATATTTTCACCGCCCTATTATAGCCCCTTTTCAAGGGGTTGGGGTTTTAACGCCCAACTTTTCATTTTTAATTTTTCATTTTTCATTCCACTACATTCACCAAACCCCTATTCCAAATCAACCTCCTGAACAAAAACCCTAACCTTCGCTTTCGTAAAATTATCCGTATTCGTCAACTTAATATACCTACCTGTCCCCAACATCGCCTTCTTCTGTCCAACCCACACCTCATTATACACCAACTCCGTCCCATCCGTAATCACGCCCAACTTCAAGTGCGTTTGACCCACCAATACGCTCACGTTGTCCGTCAACAACGTCAACTGCAAATAATTCTTTCCAACAAAATCTGTATATAACAACATACTCGACCCAGGCTTAATCACCTTCACAACAGCTTTTCTTTGTGGTGTAATTCCCATACTTTTCAACACAGCAGCCTTCGTAGCTTTCTTTGCCAATTCCTTATCTCCAATAGACTTAGCATAAGCCTTAATCACATTCAAAACCTTTTGATCCTCTTTCAAACAAGCGTTCAAAATCCTCTGATTTTCCTTACTTGTACTGTTGATATCACCTTCTAAAGCAATTTTTCCATTCTGAATTGCCATAGATTTATCATACCATGTCGTAATATTTTCAATCTGATCTTCCGTAAATCCAACTTCAACCAAAGCATCAGTATTCAAATCAACCGCTGCAATCGTAATTTCATAACAAGAACTAAAATCCTCAAATTCTCTTCTAGAAATACAACGTTTAAAATTACTGATACCAAACTCAATCAATGCCATCGTTATACTGCCATCATCTATACATTTCTTCACCTTATAATCCAAATCATCCAACACAGGTATCAACAAATCCATCGTTTCATTACGTTGTTTTGTTTCTGTAGCATTCAATTGACGCATCGTCAAAGTAGTGCTAACATGCTCCGCATCATTAATTCTCGGAAGCCATATTGTTGTAACGTACGTTGCATTAAAATATACATCATAAACAATTATTGCAGTTTTATTACCATCATACAAAGCTTTAACTGCCATCGAATACAAATAAACTTGTCCTATTTTCATAATATTTTTTTTTTTTGATTAATAATAAATTTTCATTAAGACAAAAATAAGCAAAATCCAAATACCAAGTGTGTTTTTTTTTATTTTTTTTTATATACTATTTATTTACATATTGAAATACAATATCTTATAACCGAATTATTTTTTTTGTATTTTTATTTATTATTATAAGATAAC
>CAIOJS010000551.1 GCA_903858655.1 uncultured bacterium
CAGGTTGCGAAAAGCACGCTTGGTTTATGCTACCGGAAAGGAGCGGTTGGGAAAAGCACGCTTGGTTTATGCGACCGGAAAGGAGCGGTTGGGGAAAGCACGCTTGGTTTATGCTACCGGAAAGGAGCGGTTGGGAAAAGCACGCTTGGTTTATGCTACCGGAAAGGAGCGGTTGGGGAAAGCACGCTTGGTTTATGCTACCGGAAAGGAGCGGTTGCGAAAAGCATCTTTCAGAGTGCTTCATCTTCCTCTAGGAGGAAATGTTTCCCCCATGTTTCATGAGCCGGGAGATAGCCCATTGGCATGAGCGCAAGGGATTGTAGCGAAAAGCCCACAGTGCCGCTTCTTCGCGGCGCGAGGACTTGTAGCGAAAAGCCCGACCCGTAGGGATGCGCCCGAAAAATCGTGAGCAATAAGAGAAAAGCGATTTAAGTTGCAGGTTTCAGGTTTTCGATATCCATTACCTTTTACCAACTACCATTTACCTGAAAAAGCCTAAACCGTCATAATATCTTTTTCTTTCAATTCGGTGAGTTTATCCACCTTGGCGATAAACGTGTTGGTCATTTCTTGTATGTCGGTTTCCGCTTTCTTAATCACATCTTCGGCTTCGCCCTCTTTCTCGAGTTTCTTGGCGCTATCGTTTGATGCTCTGCGGATGTTGCGGATAGCCACTTTGGCGTTTTCGCCTTCATTCCTAGCCCGCTTGGCGAATTCTTTGCGGCGTTCTTCCGTCAATGGCGGCACAGTGATGCGCAACACTTCACCGTCATTCTTAGGGTTAAATCCTAAATTGGCTGCCATAATGGCTTTTTCTATCAAGGGCAAAGAGTTCTTATCCCATGGTTGCACGACGATTTGTCGCACGTCAGGCGTATTAATGTTGGCAACCTGATCCAAGGGCGTCAAACTTCCATAATACTCAATCTTAATCCCATCAAGCATTTGCGCACTCGATTTCCCTGTACGGATTTTTTGGAATTCACGCTCCAAATGTACCAAAGCGTTTTGCATACTTTCTTTTGTTTCTTCCAACAGAAACTGGACTTCTTCAGACATAGTTCTTTTGCATTAAAATTTTTTACACACATACGAGTTTCTTTTTAATTTGTTACGAATTGCTTACCAAGGTGCCGATATTTTCACCGTTCAATATCCTCACAAGGTTTCCTTCGCGATTAATATCAAAAACAATTAGAGGCATATTGTTCTCTTTACACAAGGTGAAAGCCGTCATATCCATGATATTTAGATTCTTTTCGTAGGCTTCATCAAAGCTTAAACGATCATATTTCGTTGCCGTCTTGTCTTTTTCAGGATCGGCGGTATATACACCGTCCACACGGGTGCCTTTTAAGATAATATCAGCACCAATCTCCAAAGCGCGCAAGGCTGCAGCACTATCTGTGGTGAAAAAAGGATTGCCTGTTCCACCCGAAATAATCACCACTTCTCCTTTTTCGAGATGCGAGATAGCTTTCTTACTGCTCGTCTTTTCGCAAACAGCATCAATAGCAACACCCGAAAGCACTTTTGATTTCACACCGACAGTATCCAAAGCGGATTGCAATGCCAAACCATTAATAACCGTTGCCAACATGCCCATATAATCTCCTTGAATTCTATCCACACCAAAGTTATTTCCTTTCAGCCCGCGAAAGATATTGCCACCGCCAATCACAATAGCAACTTGAACGTGCATATCCACAGCTTTCTTTATCTCCGAAACATAACTTTCCAATCGTTCGGCATCAAAACCATACGTTTTGTTGCCCATCAATGCTTCGCCGCTTAGCTTTAAAAGTACTCTTTTGTATTTCATCTAAATTATATTTGCTACAAAAATATAAAAAAAAGAGAGAACTATGGGTTCTCTCTTTAATTATTTTGAAATAAAATGTGTTTACTTTATAGAAACTCTTTTAAATTCAACGATTTTCAGCTCCTTGTCATTGCTTGACATATATTGACTGATTGTCATTTTGCTGTCTTTAATAAACTCTTGATTCAATAAAGTGTTTTCTTTATAGAACTTGTTTAATTTGCCGATAGCAATTTTTTCGAGCATATCTTCAGCTTTGCCTTCTTGGCGTGCTTGTTCTTTACCGATTTCAATTTCGCGTTCCACGGTAGTAGGATCCACGTCATCTTTATCTAAAGCAACAGGAGCCATAGCTGCAATTTGCATCACGATATCTTTTCCAACTTGTTCTATTTCGGGAGCAACAGTTTTGTTGAAACCTAACATAGAAGCCAATTTGTTTCCATTATGATTGTAAGCATACACTTGAGGAGCAGCAATAAATTGATATTCGTTTAATTCAATTTTCTCGCCGGTCTTTCCCATATAGTCGCTGATGTGTTCGCCTATGGTTCTGCTGTCAATGTTTAAAGCTTTTAAATCTTCGATAGATTTTGGTTTGTTGTTCAATGCGATATCAGCAATGCCATTAGCCAAGTCAATAAATTCTTGATTCTTGGAAACAAAATCAGTTTCGCAATTCAACATCGTTACAATACCGAATGTGTTATCTGCTGTAGTTTTTGCAATAACTAAACCTTCGTTCGATTCACGATCGGCACGTTTGTTCGCTACTTTTTGTCCTTTTTTTCTTAAATAATCAATTGCTTGTTCGATATCGCCATTTGATTCAACTAGCGCATTTTTGCAGTCCATCATGCCTGCGCCGGTCATTTGTCTTAGTTTGTTTACTTCGGCTGCTGTTATATTTGCCATGCTATTTATTTGTAATGTGGTGAATAATTATATAGTATCGCCTGCAGGTTTTCTTGGTGATTTCTCAATCAATTTGCGAGGTCTTTTTACTTCTTCGGCTCCTTCTTCACTTTTCACTTTTAGAAGTGCTTCTTTTTTTGGTGCTACAATATTCAATATTTTAGCTTCGTCGCCTTCTTCTTCGCCTTCAAGAGCTCTTAAGCTAGCTTTTTCAATACGAATATCTTCGCGTTCGTCTTCGTCTTCTTTATCTTGTTTATCTTTTGCTATTTTGCGTTCGGCATAGCCTTCTTCAATAGCATTAATCATCAAACCAACAATAAGTGCAATTGATTTTGAAGCATCGTCGTTTGCAGGAATTGCGTAATCAACTTCGTTAGGATTTGAGTTGGTATCAACAATAGCAAAAGTAGGAATGTTTAATTTTTTTGCTTCGCTTACTGCAATTTTTTCTTTCAAGATATCAACAATAAATAATGCGGCAGGCAAACGGGTCAGGTCAACTATACTTCCTAAGTTTTTTTCTAATTTCGCCCGTTCACGAAGAATTTGTAAACGTTCGCGTTTTGATATTTTTGTAAACGTATCGTCGTTTTGCATTTTATCAATAGAAGCCATTTTGCGAACAGCTTTACGGATAGTAGCAAAGTTGGTAAGCATACCGCCTGGCCAACGTTCCGTTACGTAAGGCATTCCCACTGTTTTTACCATTTCAGCAACGATCTCTTTCGCTTGTTTCTTGGTAGCAACAAACAATATCTTTTTGCCTGCCTTTGCAATTTGTTTCATTGCGTCAGCGGCTTCTTCTGCTTTTGCTATGGTTTTGTATAAATCAATAATGTGGATTCCGTTGCGTTCCATAAAAATGTAGGGCGCCATAGCGGGATTCCATTTTCTTTTAAGGTGACCAAAGTGAACACCTGCATCTAATAATTCGTCGAAACTAATTTTACTCATTTATTTGTTTTTATTTTATGTTTACGTTCTTTTTTACTTTAAGCCAATTGCCAAGTAGTATCTTAAAATGATAGTCTTGGCAATTTAGATGCTAAACATACGTCAGAGACTAACGCTTGCTGAATTGGAATCTCTTTCTTGCTTTTTTCTGACCTGGTTTTTTACGTTCCACCATGCGTGGATCTCTTCTGAGAAGCATTTTTGGTTTCAACGCAACGCGATGCTCAGTGTCTATTTTACACAAAGCACGAGAAATGGCTAACGAAAGAGCTTCGGCTTGACCATTAAAACCTCCACCGTTGAGGTTTGCCTGAATATCATATTTATCAATGCAGCTAGTAACTTCCAACGGTTGTTTTACAATATATTGTAAAGTTGCCGTAGGAAAATATACTTTAAAATCCTTGGTGTTTACTGTAATAGTTCCGTTTCCTTCTTTCAGATAGATGCGGGCAACAGCGGTTTTTCTTCTTCCAATGGTGTGAATTACTTCCATAATTATCTAACAGTGTTAATATTAATTGTTCTTGGTTTTTGTGCTTCATGTGGATGCTCTGATCCGGCATAAACAAAAAGATGTTTATACATTTCTGCACCCAATTTTGTTTTTGGCAACATGCCTTTCACACCGATTTCAATGATTTTTTCAGGTCTTTTTGCCAGAAACTCATTCGGAGTTGTAAAGCGTTGTCCACCGGGGTAACCAGTGTGGCGCACATATTTCTTATCCACGGATTTATTACCAGTAAATCTGATTTTATCCGCATTGATTACAATTACATTATCACCACAACTCAAGTTGGGTGTGTAATATGTTTTGTGTTTTCCGGCTAAAAGAATTGCAACCTGTGTTGCAAGTCTGCCTAAAACTTCATTTTCTGCGTCAACAACCAACCATTCTTTTACAATGATTTCTTGGTTTGCTGAGCGTGTTTTATAACTTAGTGTATCCATCATTAATTTGAATTTCAGAATCTAACCTATTTTTATCTCGAAATTGGGGTGCAAATGTACTCATAATTTTTCAATTAGCAAGTTTATCGTGTATTTTTTATTTCAAAAATATCTTTTTCAGGCTTTTTTATGGTTTGGTAATTTCCATTCTATGGAGGATTTAATCAAAAAACCAAAACAAAACATTCCCCGGGTCTATATATGAAATAATATATAACACTAAAACAGCTACAGCTAAAATGCTTGTTTTCGTTAGTCTGAGATGACTTGTTTTGATACTTTTTAGAACCATTTCTCCCATAAGAAATAAAAACAGCAGCAATATTATAAGACCCCCAATCAAATAAAATACAAGAGTATATTCATACATGAATGAAATGGACAGGTCTTTAGGGTCAAAATTATAAAGCGCTATCGGGTGTATTATTATTTTTGCAATAATAACATAAGCATAAACCGAAACTAAAGATAAAAAAGAAAATAGCAATAGTATGGTGGTAAGAAGTTTTTTTATTCCATTAAGTCTTACTTTTATATGTTCCATAAATATTCATATCGTATGGACTTCATCAAATGTATTTTCTATATTAATTGTCTGATTCTACTTTTGTTTTTGCAAAGATAAAATAAAATAGTCTTGTAGCGTTAATTTATATCAATTTTGTGCTTGAAACTTGAAAATATACTTCTTATAAAATTCTCGGCTGTACGAAATTTGCAACTTTGCACGTCCCTAATATCTCCTTTTTTCCAAAGAGTTGGGCTAAAATTTTTCATTTTCCATTTTTCATTAAACCTTTTTTCATAATCCTGAAAAAGCAAAGTGAATCACTATTTCCATTTTGCATGCTCCGATTTCGGAATTGTACGCTTGCAAAATGGAATTGTATGCTTGCAAAATGGAATTGTACGCTTGCAAAGCGGCATTGTATGCTTGCAAAGCGGCATTGTATGCTTGCAAAGCGGCATTGTATGCTTGCAATAGGGCATTGTACGCTTGCAATGGGGCATTGTACCCTTGCAATGGGGAAATGTACGTTTGCAATTCAGAAGTCGGACCTCCTGAAGCCTTTTTCGAGCTTTGGAATCCTTGGTTCTAAATATAGTTTACTAAACCTTAAATCATTACTAAAAAGAACGTTATCTATTTAAAAACATCTGTAACTTGGAGTTTCTTTTCCGATGCTCATTTATAAGTGCAAATATACCATTTTTCTTTAATATGGATGCATTTATTTTATTTATTTTTGCAGAAAAATTTTTTTTTAAATAAAAACATGATATGGAAGCTCCCAATTTGGAACTACAAAGAGAATTTTTCGATTTACGGATGCAGCAACTTCGTTACGAAAAAAACTTAAAACTAAGAACACTTCAAATATATACAAGGTTAACCTATGGTTTTCTTTACCGAATAGAACATGGCAAACAAAGTCCTTCGCTCGACAGCATGACCAAGATATTTAAAGTTTTAGGCGTCACCTTCGACGGATTTTTTCATACAAAAAACTTCCAACAAGGGAAAAAATATTAACCTTTAAATTCCCATCTTTTCCTATTATGCCCGTGAGCTTGCCCAACTCGAGTAACCCATCCCAAACCACCACACCCACTCGCTTCATAAGTTAAAATACCTATAATGCTTAGTTTCTTACTAATGAAACCTTTTTTTAAACGTTTACACTATATATTTAAAAGATATATTGTAACTTCGCCCCATATTTTAGTAACTACATTTTCTTAATTTGATTTGCCTAATTCTACTATAAAAATGAAAAAACATTTCCTCCTCCTCCTATTTTTTGCTTTGATATCCGTTTTTCGATTGAATGCCCAACATGATGATAACGATAAATCCAACGAAATTAAGAACAACGAACCCATAGCCTCAAGCCTGAACAAAGATTACACCGTCAATTGGCAAGTCAACCCTTTCAATACTAAGATTTTTATTGAAAACCAAGGTCAATTTGATGGTGAAAACGCCACCTTCTTCCCCATTCTTTTTGGGGCGCGCTTAGGCAACATTGATGCGTATTTTGATGCTTTGGGCATCACCTATCGTTATCAGAAATTGGGAAATCCCAAGAACAAAGCTGAGAAAGAAAAAGACGAAAAAGAACGCGAAGCTCGTGGCGAAGAGCGCGAAGACGAAATAGTGGAAACCCTGTTTGTACGTTTGACTTGGTTGGGTGCCAATCCCAATGCCACCGTCACGGGTGCCGAAGCCGAAACCTATTATTCCACCTATCCCGTGGGATTAGATAGAACCATCACGGCTAAAGTCTATCGAAAGATTATCTATCACGATTTGTATCCCGGCATTGATGTTGAATATGTGTTTCCAACAGATAAAGAAGGCATCAAATATAACCTCATCGTTCATCGCGGTGCGGATGTTTCGAAAGTACAACTGAAATATGACGGCATTGACAACATGCATCTCAACCCACAAGGCGATGTCATCATAGAAACCGAAATGGGCGAATTTACCGACCATGCCCCCATTTGTTTTTATCAAGATGGAGAGAGCGTAGCGGCTTCTTATACCATAAATTCCAATGTGGAATCTTTCGCGTTCAGCAAAGGCTATAACCATCATAAAACGCTTATTGTGGACCCATGGACCACCAATCCCGCTTTTGGCGGAACCTATAATGATGCCTATGAAGTGGATTGGGACGATCAGGACAATGTCTATGTGTATGGCACTTGGGGACCTTCGAAGCTAGTGAAGCTCAACAGTGCCGGGGTGATTCAATGGACATTTAATGCCATCACCATCAATACAGATGCTGAGGCGCAATGGGGCGATTTTGTGGTGGACAAAGTCACCGGAACAAGTTACCTCGTGGAAGGCTACAACCGTTCCACGGCAGGCGGGGCTCGCTCATTGAAAGTGCGCACCAATGGAACTTTGGCAGGTACTTTCACAGGCAATGCCAACTTCGAAGAAATGGATAGAGTGGTCTATAGCGCTTGCACCCGTCAATTGGTGATTGGTGGCGGAGGAACCAATTCTACTAATCAAGGTTGTATGTTGGATACTACCATGACGGGTTTTGTGCCCCACAATGTTTTGAATGCCGATCTTCCTTATCATGATATTTGGCTCACCGCAATGGATCCTTCAGGCACAACAGTCTATATGGGTTCTGCAAATTCTTGCTGCAATAACAATGTGGCTTATGATGATAGGTTACTCAAACTAAACGTTCCGGCGCTCACCGCTTCCACCTTCAATTTGAATATCCACGCATGGACCTATATGCCCGAAGCTTTATCCAATGTGCTTTATATGACATGGAGCGGTGTACCTGCCAATGGATTTAATGGGATGGCAGCTAGCAAAAACTTTCTATTTCTGTTTGATGGTGCCGATTTATTTAAGGTGAACAAAACTACAGGCAATCTCATTGTCAATCGTAGCGGCGTGGCGACCACTATGCAAAGTTGGGGCGGTCTAGATGTCGATGTGTGTGATAATGTTTATGTGGGCAGCAACAGTAAAATATCTGTTTTCAATGGTACCACGCTTGCTAATGCGAGTGCACCAACGAGCACCATAGTGTTGCCCAACACGGTTTATGATGTAAAGCTTGGCAAGAATTATCAAAAAGTATATGCCTGCGGTCACACCTATGTTACCTCCATAAATATTGCTGCGCCTCCGGTGATCTTGGCAAAGATTATCGTTCAGCCTACTTGCGGTTCGTGTAATGGTACTGCTAAAGTCAACCTTACGACTTGCGGTGTTATAGATACCGTAGGCGCCACCTATTTATGGAGCAACGGAGCCACCACGCATACCATAACAGGTCTATGCGCCGGCATATATTCAGTTACCGTAACCCCTGCCGGAACCTGCAATCATTATTCCGACACTTTAACCCTTGTTGCTAGTGGTGCACCCGCCGTGAGTGCTTCCTCGCCTATTATATGTTCAGGACAAAGCACCACACTCACCGCCACCGGAGCCACCTCCTATACGTGGATGCCGGGAAGTCTCACCGGAACATCAGTCACTGTTTCACCTACTATAACTACTGTCTATACCGTTACAGGCACCTCTGTCGGATGCACGGGAACTGCCACCGTGACTGTGACGGTCTCCGCATCTATAACACCCAACTTTGCCGCTATTCCCGCTTTCTGTAGCGGAACCACACCTCCCATTTTAGGAACCACATCGCCCAACGGCATCATTGGAACATGGAACCCCGCTACGATTAACAATACGACGAGTGGCACTTATACCTTTACGCCAAATGCCGGGCAATGTGCCACAACGCAAACTTTGACTGTAACGGTAACGCCAAATATCACTCCTACGTTTATAGCCTTAGGACCCTATTGTGTGGGAGCCACTCCGGCTGCTTTACCCGCCACATCCACGAATGGTGTTACTGGTACATGGAACCCGACTACTATAGCTACCACCACAGCAGGAACTACTGCATATACTTTCACACCCACCGCAGGGCAATGCGCCACTACAACAACAATGAGTGTAACCATTACCACCAGCCTCAATCCGACTTTTACGGCTTTAGGACCTTATTGCATTGGAGCTATTCCCGGAAGTTTACCCACCACCTCCACCAATAGTATCACAGGGATATGGAGTCCGACAAACATTTCTACGGCAGTAGCCGGAACCATTGTTTATACTTTCACACCTACGGCAGGGCAATGTGCTGCCGTAACCACCATGAGTGTTACCATTAGTTCAAACATCACACCTACCTTCACCGCTTTAGGACCTTATTGTGTCGGCGCAACTCCCGCTGCTTTGCCCAATACATCCAACAACGGAATCGCAGGAACATGGAATCCTGCCGCAATATCAACAGCCAATGCAGGAACTCTGGTTTATACGTTCTCACCAACAGGCAGCACCTGCGCGTCCACTGCTACCATGAGTGTTACTGTGAATACTCAAACGGTTCCGAACTTCGCGGCTATTCCTGCTTTTTGTTCGGGAACTGTTGCTCCGATATTAGGAACAACTTCCCCCAATGGAATCACGGGTACATGGAATCCTGCTGTCATTAGTAATACGACAAGCGGCACTTACACTTTCACGCCCAATGCAGGACAATGTTCGACTTCGCAAACTTTAAACGTAACCGTAAATCCGCAGACCACTTCTGACTTTGCTGCTATTCCTGCTTTCTGTGTGGGAAGCGTTGCACCCGTATTATCCAACACCGCCCCCAATGGAGTTACAGGAACATGGAATCCTGCCACGATTAGCAATACGGCAAGTGGAACTTATACTTTTACCCCAAATGTGGGACTATGTCCAACGAATCAAATCTTGAATGTTACTGTATTGCCTCCAACGGTTCCCAACTTTGCAGCAATACCTGCATTTTGTATTGGCTCTGTAGCACCTGTTTTAGCAACAACCTCCTTGAATGGAATCATTGGAACCTGGAATCCTGCTACCATTAGCAACACCACGAGCGGCACTTACACCTTCACTCCCAATGCCGGGCAATGTGCAAGCACCGTTACACTGACCACCACAGTTGATCCAATTCCAACCGTATCAGCCACCGCATCGCCCGATTCAATTTGTTTTGGAGCAACATCTACTTTGACGGGGTCGGGAGCAAATACCTATTCGTGGATGCCCGGAAGTTTGTCAGGTACAACGGTAAATGTTTCTCCGGCAACAAGCACTATTTACACGGTTGTTGGGAGTTCAGCAGGGGGATGTACTGCTTCTGCAACCATATCAGTTAGTCTTCTATCGGAAGCGGTTTTGCATTTCATTGCTCTGCCAAATTCTGGATGCGCTCCTTTGACTGTGCAATTCAAGTATGTGTATGATGGAACTATAGATACAACTACATTACACTGGGATTTTGGCGATCCATCAACAATTACAGATGTGAGCAATGAAACCTCACCCACTTACACATATAATAACTCTGGAGATTTTATCGTAACACTCACAGGAGTTTCCACCACAGGATGTAATGCTACAGGTCATGACATCATCCACGTATTGCCACCTCCAATTGCCAACTTCTTTACCGATCCATCAATAACGGATATGAACTTCCCGCTCATTCATTTTTATGATGAATCCACAAATGCTTATCAATGGATGTGGTCTTTCGGAGATCCGCACAGCAATCTATCTTTTGAACAGTTTCCGGAACATACATACGATGCTCCCGGAAATTATTCGGTTATGCTTGTTGTCCACAACGGTGACTGCGTGGATACCATTATAAAATATATTCTGGTTCGCGATGCTTTTACTTTTTATATTCCCAATACATTTTCTCCTACATACGACTATCATAACGATATTTTCAATGGCTACGGTCTGGGATTTAAAACCGATGAATTTGAACTCTATATTTATGACCGCTGGGGCGAAAAGATTTTCTATACAACCGATTCAGAAAAGGGATGGGACGGAAAAGTACACGGCTTTGACAAAATTTGCCAAGAAGGCATCTATGTATATAAATTTAAAGTTGTTGAACTCAACGGCATTGAACATAAATATATTGGGATTGTTTTGCTGTTGAGGTAATCTTCCAAAGTTGCGACATATCTTCTTGAGTTAGCATCCCCTTTTCACTTGTTTTTTTCTAAAATAGTTATAGTTAATAAAAAAATAAGTATCTTTGTTGTTGCCAAATTAATTTGGCTTATTATGAAGCAATTATATCGGGTAATTTATTTCAGTTCTTTTAAGTTCAACTTACTAATTTTACTAATTAGTTTGTTGTGCTGGAATACAGTATCACTCTCAAATTCCATACCTGATGCTCTTATCAAACCAGATACTTCAAAAGTAAACACTCTTGCAATGCCTTTGTGTTTTGTAAAAAACAACGGTCAATACTCCTCCGAATTCAAATATAAACTTCATACAGACGGATTGAATCTCTTTTTTTCTGACACCAACGTTACCTATCAATTTTACACACAACAAAAATCTGTTGATAGTTTAGGTCTTTCTGTTAAAAAAATAAACGCCAAGGTTAATAATATTGCTGTATCATTTTTAAATACTTCCAAAGATGTCGCCTTGGTTGGTGAAGAAAAGCTTGAAACTAAGAATAACTTCTTTATAGGTAATAATCCTGAAGGCTGGCAGTCTGATGTGCCGCTTTTTAAGAATCTAATCTATAAAAACCTTTACGACCATGTTGATATAAAATACTACTCTCTTGAGGGGAAAATAAAATACGATATAGTGATTCATCCGCAGGGAACAATTGATGATGTTTTGCTTCAATATAAAGGAATAGAAAGAGTACGTAAAGCTGAAAATGGGAGCCTAACCATTATAACTAAAAATGGCATTTATGCTGAAGACATCCCGGAAGCTTTTCAAATTATTGATAACAAAAAACAAACTGTAAAAGTTGTTTATCAGATTAAAGATAACAATATGATTGGTTTCAAAATCTTGTCACCCTATAATCCTTCTTATGATATTATTATTGACCCGGCATTAATTTATTCCACTTTTATTGGCGGCAGCGGTGACGACATGATATATTTAGGATACTTAGTAAAAGATAATCAGGGGTGCATTTATACATGTGGTCAGACATTAAGTGCAAATTTCCCGGTAACCCCCGGAGCTTTTGATGTCTCAATTAATGGAAATTACGATTGTTTCGTATTGAAATTAAACAAAACCGGATCTGCCTTGGTTTGGGCTACCTACATAGGGGGTTCAGATTTGGATCAACCTAATTCAATTGCAATAGATCAAAATACCAACGAACTTTATGTGGCTGGGTCCACTACTAGTACTAATTTCCCAATAACTGCCGGTGCATATCAAACAACATACGGTGGAGGGGGTTACGATAATTTTGTTTTAAAGCTTAATAATTCGGGAAGTAGCC
>CAIOJS010000552.1 GCA_903858655.1 uncultured bacterium
ATACTATTAAATAAATTAAAAACCTTATTTTGTCTGAGGGGATGGTGAAGGAGTCGGAGAAGGCGTCGGAGGAGTGGGCGTCATTTGATCATAGTTTACGTAGCCGTTACCACAATCGCAACCATAATACCCACATTTACAGTTTTCATAGGCTGGATAGTAATATGGCCACCACCACCATCCCCAACCTCCCCCTCCGTCAATTCCTCCCTGTCTAGTTGTGCTATAGCCTCCATGGTGGCCGCGACCGCCTCCGTGATGACCTCCACCGCCGCCTCCGTGACCACCACCACCGCCACCGCCACCTCCGTGGCCTCCACCACCGCCACCGCCTCCACCGCCGCCACCGCCGCCGCCTCGAAAATCATCTTTTTGATATAGAAAATAACATAAAAGTGATACAATAATTAATGAAAAAATAACTATTCGACTCATTTATTATTATAGAAAGTTAAAATGATTTTTATAATTCTATTAGTTCAATAATTCTAAATGGCGACCAACACTGTAATCCGATTTCAAACCGGTGGAAAGACATATGATCTATTTGAAATTAGAAACGAGACTATCTCATCTCTTGATAATATCAAGAGAATCGTCCAAGTTCTTCGCAAATGCCGCTATTATCTAATTAACGGAGATTATGTGTGTGGATCGCTATGTGAATTCTATAACAATTTGGGGTATACAAATTTCAATGACTTAATTGTTTACGACGTATCGAACATCGAAGGCGACCCGATAACACATGAACGAGTGTTTTGCGTTGATGATATTAAGTTTGATAGAGATTGCGACGACTTGGAATTTGAAAGTTCGGCAACTTTTGTGCTTGCAAAAAAGTCTTAATTATCTTATAAGAAATTACTAAGATAATAAAATGAAATACACATATGGAGTAGAGAACCTTACTATATGTTGGCCCAACTCGGACGCAAAATTAGAGATTGGAAATTTCTGTTCGATCGCCAATAATGTGACCGTTTATTTAGGAGGCAATCATCGAACAGATTGGGTAACAACGTATCCGTTTGGGCACATCAATCAAGATATCTTTCATCATAGTGGCCTAGGTCATCCGGTTACAAAAGGAGATGTCATTATTGGGAACGATGTATGGGTTGGCGCAAACGTTACTATTATGTCGGGTGTAACAATCGGTGATGGAGCTGTTATCGCAAATAACAGCCACGTCGTAAAAGACGTCGAACCATATAGTCTAATCGGAGGTAACCCTGCCCGTCTTATTAAATATCGGTTTTCAAAAGAACAAATTGAAAAATTAACGAAAATCAAATGGTGGAACTGGGATGATGACCGAATCAACAAAAACATTCACTTGTTATGTAATGATAATATCGATGCTTTTATATCATTGAACGAATAAACTTAAATAAAATATTATTTTGTATAATAAATGAAAATAATATTGTTGTTAGCTATTGTTATTCTTCTACTGTACTATTTTTATAGCCGAATAAAAAATATGTTTGGTATAAGTTTAGATCCGTTTACTTCAAATGATGTTAGACTCATTCATTTAATTTATTTTCCATGGGATCCTACCACCCAGAAATTGAAGGACGATTCCAATGATTTTGATAGAACCGCTTTCCAACAATTACAAGATTCGCACCCAGAATATACCGTAAAAATGTGGACACTAGATGAATGTAAAAAATTCGTCCGAAAATTTTATCCATCATACGACTCTATTATTTTTAATGCACCAAGGCCTGTAATGATGGTAGATATATTAAGATTGTTGATTGTGTATCACTACGGTGGTATTTATTGGCAATATGGAAGTAAACCATTGGTTGGAATGGAACAGTTTTTGCCAAATTCCCCTTCCAAAAATGTTAAGTTGTTTACCGAAGTTATGTTAACTCCTGAATTTTCAAATGAAATGCGAAAAGAACCCATTAGACGTGGCGAACCAGAAGAGCGCGTTCGAGTATGCACACAAATATTTTCTGCGATTGCTCGTCATCCGTATATGTTTGAACTATTTAAAACGGCGGTTGAGAATATGCAAGCGTATCCAATTCAGCGCGATTATGATATTTTGTATACTACTGGAAACGCAATGATGAGCACAGTCTATGATAAAGTTGGAAAATACAGGAACGATATTGAATTGGTTGGAGTTAATCAATTAAGTACGATGGCATTTATTACTTCAAATGGTAGTTGGAGAATAAAAAAGATTTCATAATTTAAAAATTAGGTAATAAAATAAAAAGATGGCTTCCCTATCTTCTTATAATATTCAAGATTATTCA
>CAIOJS010000553.1 GCA_903858655.1 uncultured bacterium
CGGATTCGGAAAAAATATATATTTTTTATTTTTTTGTATTAGATAAATATTTCGAAGAGGAGAGGTTTCGAGCCACAGTTAAGGAAATCTTCTTGGGGGAAGCAGGCTATTTGTTCATAGAGACTGGAGTCTCGCCAATTGTATTTATAGTACAAAATATAATTTGCGAAGTCTCCCATATGGACATAATTCAGCAGGAATTTACGATTAGGGGAGCGGTAGTAGGTCCTGCTGAAATTACCAGTAGGCTCATCTAGCGACTGACCCTCATATATCCAGCCTTCTTCAATTATTCGTTGTATTATTTCTTGTTGTATTATTTCTTTATGCATATTTATAAGATACAGCGTACTGGTGTATATGTCAACAAAAATTTTATATGGGGGGGTAATAGAAAGCCCCCCTGTATTTCCCATTCTAATTATCTCCAATTAGCCGAGCAGGGGGGTTTCTATAAGCCAATTAACGTTTTACTTGATATCGCAGGTTTTACAATACAGCAACTGCAATTAATTTGTCAAGATTTTTTTTAACAATCATCTTTAGAGATGGAGACATTGCAATTGGGGAGGTTATGGTTAAACCACTGTTGATATTTGGCTTGTCTTTTTACATGCATATGACAATCCATACAATATCCGGTTTTCACATGATGTTTAGCGTTGTTGAAGCAGACGTCACCATTACATTCGGGGCAGTATTTATTTGACTTAGAGAAGAGGGGGTCTATTTCGATTCCGCAGATAGGGCACGCGAAGGTAGCGCGGGCGTAAGGGGAGGGCAATATTTTAGGTATTTTCATAGCCATCATAGGAGACCTCACATTGATTCTTCTGTCAATGGTTCTTCAAGATTTGAGAATAGTTCGTATTCGATTTCCTGCAGATTCTTGGCGCAATTTTCCAATACTTCGTTGTATTTATTTTTAATATCATCCATTGCTTTATATATGGCGGTTTTGATTTCCTGCAGTATATTAAGGTATTCTTGTAATTGGTTAAGCATTTGGTTTTTTCTATTTGGGTCAAGGTTTGCTACAGATTTTTCCATTTGTTTTTGGTCTGTATTAAAAGATTTCATAGTGAGGAATTTTATAAGTTTAGTAGTATTATGTATTAGTGTATCGGGGTCCCACATATTTTTAATTTGGAGAGGATTTTCCAGATTTTGCAAGGTTTTTTCCATACCATGTCCGGGGACTATAGATGGCAGTAGTTGGTGCATTTCTATACCATCTCGGAGCATATTTCGTTGTTGTCTGAGTTGGTTTTTTTCTTCTTCTGGAATATTAGGATCATTTATACGTTGGGCCAATTCTTTCTCTTGGGCTTGCATTTCTTGGATAGAGGCTCCTATAACGATACGGACATTTTCATGAATCAGGGCTATTTTCGATGAATTTAGATATAGTACATCCATAATTAAATTACCTTTCTATAGTATAAATATAAATAAAGGGGGGTTAAATTTAAGCTTAGGATTAGATAAATTTTTCAAGCATACGGTTTTTAAATTCGGCTATGGAGATAATTACGGGTTTTAGGAAGGATCCATTTTCCATGAGGATTTTGACTCTTCTATTATCGGTATAAGCGAGAACACCGTTATGACGAAGACGGGATAAGCCTTTGGTTCTAATATCATCAAATGTTATTTCTTCTATTAGAATAGGTGCGCTATAAAGATCTTCTTCTGTGTATAATAAAATATTCTTGTTTCTCATACTTTTAATATACATTATATATATGTATATGTCAAGCAAAAAAAGCAAGAGGATTATTCTCTTTTCAGGAGGTCACCGAACCACATTTCGAGGGTAATAGGGTATATGCCATAGATACGGGGGTTATTGAAGTAAGTAGAGTTATAGCCGGGGCCTGTAAGGGCATTCATATCGCAATAGCGGATAGTGGTATTATCGATATATTCTATAATACCGATATGGCCTATACCGGCGCGATCTTTATGGAAGAGTATGATATCGAACAGACGGCAATCGTTTATATTTTCTCTGAAGTGGCTTTTTTCGGTGAGGAGTTTTGTCAGGTCTTTAGTAGAGGAGTGAGGGATATTAGCACCCAGGAGTTTCAGGACATAGCAGAGGCTATTGGAGCAATCCCATTTATTATTATCGCCGTTTCCACCCAAGGTATAGGTAGCGTCATGGAAGTAAGTATTCCAGAGGTTATGGAATTCTTTTCCAGACATTTGTTTAAATTGTTTAAAAGTTTCTTGGAGTTTAATTATGGCATCTTCTCTATTCATGGAGTAATAGTCATAGATAGAGTGGGTAGCATAATAATAATATGAGGCTATGGAAACTGTAGATGAGAGTATAAAGAATACTATTACAAGGGCATTGAAGTATTTTTTAGGAATTGGCAGGTCTACAGGATATTTCTGCATTAGGTAGCTCCTTGACAAAAAAGAGGAGAGTCTCAGTGACAGACTCTCCTTATCTTAAAGAGAAAAATCAAATAACACCATTCATCTTAATATAAGAATGTCAAAAATTAGGGTAGAAGTCAAACATTATTTTTTGATTTCCACTTTTATTTGGTAATCCGGGATTAAGGACGCGCCGCTGGTCAATAATGTTTTAAGGTCATGGTCAAATATGACAGTTTCCTTATAGGTTACTTTAACATTGATACGGTCCAGGACGAATTTTGCGAGCAATGCTTTAAGCATAATATAACTCCTTTAAAAAGTTCCCCCTCTATATTTCTATAGGGGGGGCATGAGTATTCTCTATCCGGAAGACAGGATAGGGAAAGCTACGAGAAAAGTCAAGCTTATAATTCTCTTAAAAGGGA
>CAIOJS010000554.1 GCA_903858655.1 uncultured bacterium
AATTATTAACGTATCATCCAAAACTAATAATATGTAGATTATCAAAATTATAGCCTGAATAGCCCATCTCTAAGTCGTAGTACGGCTTCAAGCCGTGCCACGACTTCTTGTCTATGTCTCGTTCACTTCCAAATCAAACTCGTCAAAATCCAACCCCCGCCCCCTACCGAAGAAGACACACTTCCCGTCACAACGCCCCCGCCAACCGACGAAAACCCCTCCCAACTCAACACCTAAATCAATACATTATAACATATAAACAAAAAGGCTTGCTGATGGGCAAGCCTTTTTGTTTATTATCCCAGCAATCAAACAATTCAACTAATCAACCCAATGACAACTAATGACAAGGCGACTATGCTGTGGTGAAATACAACTCGCTTGGGAATCAACTATGGGCTACAACATATAGCTTTACCAATTATTATGATACACCTGTAGCGATGGTATTGGATAAATCTGCAAATGTGTATGCAACGGGCAATATTTACCCGACTGGTGGAACCATTGATTCTATTGCAACAATAAAAATAGATGCATCAGGCAGTGTTAAGTGGACTAGAAAATATTCATCTGGAACCTATTCTCTTGATGAACCATCTGCTATCGCAATTGATAGTTTAGGATTTATTTATATAGTTTGCAGAAGTTCAAAATATGCTACCATTCTTAAATATGATTCATTAGGTAATCAAATTTGGGTTACTAATTATGAGAATAGTCAGTATAGTATTGATTTGGGTAATTCTATTTGCCTTGCTAAAAATGGTGATATTTATATGGGTGGGACTACTTATGGTACTAATTCAGATGGAATGTTAGTCGTAAAATATTCTTTCGATGTTGGCATCAATGAAATTACAAAAGAAACAAACGTTCTCTCCATCTTCCCAATCCTACCACCACCAACTTCACACTCCAACTCCCTCCCGACTTTAGCCCTGCCACCCTGCAAATCTTCAACGCTTTTGGAGCCATGGTGTATGAGCAAAGCATTACCCAAGCCTCCACTCTAATTAATCTAAATAAACCTGCGGGTATCTATTTCGTGAAAGTTGATGATGGGGATAAAGTGGTAATGGGGAAATTGGTGGTGCAAAAGTAAAAGAAATTGGAAAAGTTTAGTATCTTTGTAACTAATTTTAAATAGGTATTGTTTTTTTTATTACCTTTGATGCGACAATCTACCCTAAGAACTTTAATCATTAAGTGCTGTTAGTGATATAATGGATGGTGGATTGAAATTAATGGCTGGTCTAACAAAATAACGATTTGCCCTGCGTTAAAAAATTAATTATAAATCTGCTTCATAAGGGCAATGGAGCAATTAATAATTACGTGTATGAAAAAAACTTTACAAATTTTAGCGATGCTTGCCATAATTGGCTTAAGCAATGCTTATGCACAAAACTATCCACTGTATTGGTCAACCGGTATTATTCAGGGTAGCATTTATGTACGCGGCAACCCCGTTGTTGTCGGACAAATCACAATCACAACGCCCGTTGCCGGCACCGTACTGGTTCATTTCGACGGACAATGTACGGCAACCTTGGGCGATAGAATCGTGCTTGCAGCAAGCAATACAGCAAACTGGCTTGGAAATGACGGTTGTGTTGCCGTTTATGATAGCACAGGAAGTTTTTCACACAGCCGAACCTACACGGTTAATGCGGGTAGCAATACTTTTTATGCGGTTGCTGAAAACTATATTAATGAGAGTGGAACGGGTTATGCCGCAATTTATGGCAATTTAAGTGTAGAGTTTTTTGCAAGCGGAAGTAGTACGTTTGTATCTCAAACCGGTATTGTTCAGACCAATATCAATGTAAGAGGCAGCGTTGTTACTGTCGGGCAAATCACTATCAATGCGCCCAGTGCAGGCAATGTTTTGCTTCGTTTTGATGGGCTATGTTATCCAAGCAACGGTGATAGAATTGTGCTTGCCACAAATAATACAGCAAACTGGGGAGTTAACGACGGTTCTACTTCCGTATTAAATAATACTGCTTGCTTTTCACATACCCGATATTATGCTGTATCAGCCGGAACCAATATATTTTATGCTGTTGCCCAAAATTATGGCGCTACAAATGGCACCGGTTTAGCTGGATTTTATGGTAGTTTGACTGCGGAGTTTTTTCCTGCCGGAGATAATGATTTCGTTGCATTTACAGGGATTTCTCAAAGCTACATAAATGTACGGGTAAGTCCTCCGTACAATCTGGGGCAGCTATCTATTAATGCACCTACCACAGGTAAAGTACTTGTTACTTTTGATGGACATTGTACTGCAAGCCATGGGGATAAAATTACGCTTGCAGCCAGTAATATACAAGATTGGGGTGTAAATGATGGAAATGTTTCTGTATCCAATACCGAGGAAAATTTCTCTCATACCAGAACGTATGATGTTGCTGCCGGGATCCATATTTATTATGCGGTTGCCCAGAATTATGTTTTAACAGGCGGCACAGGTATAGCTTCAATATATGGAAGTTTATCTGTGAAATTTACTCCAAATACGCTTACAGGTGTTGATGAGATGAAAGATTATAATGTGAGTATTTATCCCAACCCCACCTCTGATAACTTCACCCTGCAACTCCCTCCCGACTTTAGCCCTGCAACCTTGCAAATCTTCAACACCCTTGGTGAGCTTATTTATGAGAAAGCAATTGATCAAACATCCACCCTCATCCATCTCAACAAAGCTGCGGGTATCTATTTCGTGAAAGTTGATGATGGGAATAAAGTGCTTATGGGGAAATTGGTGGTGGAATAGGTTTGCAAGGCAGATTATAGTTTCGCCTCTAATAGAAGCTTCTTCGTGCTTCTCTATGCTCTCCGTGTCTCCGTGGTAAAAAGAAAAAAAAGGTTAAATAAATAAAATCATTACATCGTAATGAATAATTATTCGTAATTTAGCGGAAGTTTTCTAAATCATGTTTTTTCAAAAGTAACAAAGGAGGTCTTTTATGAAGAAGTTTTTTACGCTTATAGTCATTTTGTGTTGCGTGCTTTGCGTTTCGCACAGCTTCGCGCAAAAAAGCACCAATTATGTGGTGCTCACCACGGTCAGCTCGTCCGATCCCTACTATCAGGCAGCGCAAACCTTAGCCACCTATCGGGGCGCGACCATAGTCCATTTCAGTGCCGATTCCATTGCCGATTTGATACCCACCCTCACCGCTATGGCGCCGCGCTATGTTGCCGTCGTGCTCAAACCCATTCAGCTCGACATCAATTTCGTCCGCCGATTCTTGGTCATGTCCACCAATCTCGATGCCGACCCCTTCAGCGATTTCTCTTACGGATATATCACGGGTGCCACGGCGCAGGATGCGCTCAACTTCGTCAACAAAATCATCTATGCCGAAGCCCATGCCGTCCAAAACTATCCGCTCAACGTGGGAGGTTATTCCGCCTCGTCTCTCAACTTTGTCTATCCCGGTTCGGGCGATTACAAGAAATATCTTAACCCGCCCGTGTCAAACAACATCTATATGGAAACCAACGACTCGGGCATCGGTCACGATTTCTTTGTTGCCAACACTAACTATATGCTCGACAACAAATTGCTCGACATAGGTCACAATGGCGATGCGCACATGTTGTGGCTCTTTGCCGATGGCAATGCCACCACCAATCCGCCCCCATGGATATATGACAGCACCAAGATAGAAGACACCGCTTATGCGCGCGTCGGACTGACAAGCTTCGACATTGGCGCCCTAAACCTCTATCCGGCAGTAGCCTTCAACGGGGCATGTCATTCGGGCGAACCCAAACGCGTGATGGTAGAAAGCGACATCGAAGCCACCTTTGGCGATACCCAAGGCTTGATAAAGTTCTACACCATGAGCGACACCTTTTCTTTTTGTTTGTCAATATTGAAAACGGGCATCACGGGCTATTTTGCGCCCTGCGGAGCCAACAATGCCAACGATCAAGGCGAGGAAGTCTATAATGCGTTTCTGTTCAACGAGCCTTTGGGCGATGTGCAAAAACGCAGCATTGACGGTGTGGTGATGGGCTGTTTGGGCAACCGACCCAATTTGAAGATATTCCACGAAGGAGGCTCTATTTATGATGATGACATATTGTCATCGGGCACCTTTAACCCTGCCAATTGGTCGGGCGCGGCAAGCATGTTAGGCGGCAAAGCCAACCGTATCTATTACGGCGACCCGATGTATAACCCTTACAAGTATGACCATTCCGACTCCTTAAACATCACCAAGACCGTGATTGACTCCATCAAACCCACCACATTTGATGTGCATCTGACTTACAAAAAACCCGATGCGTCGGTAGCCTATTTCCCCGTATGGGATAAGTTTCATTTTAGCGACACGCGCATCTATGCGCCCGTCGAGCTGCCTGCTTTCTGTGGCGCGATAACCAATTTCGCCGTGGTGGTTTCTTCTGCGCCCTATCATTTGGTGATACATGCCGTGGAGCAGTTTGATGGCAAAACCATACTACACATCGAAGTGGACATCCCCAACGATATGTATGCTGCGATTAATTATGACATCCGTTTCCGCATCACCTACACTCCTTCGGGCATAGCGCCTATCGCCGACCCTGCCTTTTCGATGTTTGAGGTCTTCCCCAATCCGGCAAAGGGCAATGCCGCCGTCAGCTTTAGTTTAAATCATGCGTCCGATGTCAGCCTGAATCTCTATGATATCACGGGCAGATTAGTACGCAACATCTTCATTGGCATGCAGCAAAGAGGCACCCACACTATAGATGTTTCGATGGATAATACGTTGATGAGCGGTATCTACTTTATTCGTTTAGAAAGCGAGACATATCAAGCAACAAAAAAGTGGGTGTTGATACGATAATATCACATCAAACACCCACTTCGGAAACCCCTCTAAAGGAACTAAAGCCGCTTAGTTGATTTTTATAAACTTATGCGTAGTGGTAGTTTTATCTGTGATGATGTTGATAAAATAAACCCCCGTGCGTAACCCATCCACAGCAATGTGCATTTCAGATACATGATTGGCGGATGTGGTCTGTAGTTTTTGTCCAAGCGCATCATATATCTCTACGGAAGTCATCGGATTGGATGAAGTAACACGGATGCTGCTGCCATTACTTGGGTTGGGATATATCGCAGTTTGATCTTTCGCAGCAATTTCTTTCACCGATACGGGGTTCAGGATATGCGTGCTTGTCGTGTTGGTGATGATAGGCGCGTTATAATCAAAGAAGATATAAGCTTTGTTGAGTATGCTATCGCCCAAAACGCAATTGCTCATAGGTTTGATGCTGTATTTTACAAAACCATGGCTCAAAGCTTGGTTGGTGCTGCTGTCGGGCAAGTTGATGTTATAGAATCTAAACCATACTTCTTTATCATAGAAATTCACCGTAACGGGATAACTCGAACTGATGAGTTTGAAGGTGCTCAGATTTAGTTTCTGACTGATGCTATCGGTTACTATAACGGTGAAGGCGGTGTCGGTGCCTGTATTTTGGAAGTTCACGATATATTCCAACACATCGCCATTAGCGATAAAGGATGGTGGTATGTTTCCTTTGGGATATACTTCTTTTTCATTAGGGTCGTAAGAGGCAGAGATAACCCGATGAACGGTGTCGCTATTGTTCGCGGGAGTGAGGTCGCTCACATCAGGAGCAGAGGCGCTTGCAACCACATTGCTGCCGATGGTGGCAAGCAGGTCAACGGCGTATTCCACCACGTAACTTATCTGCTGCGTGGGATTGAGGTTGTAAGCAAGCGTTGCGGCATTGCCCGTGATGTTTGTAGCCGCAGGTATGCACGAACTGATGGTGATGTTGGGATGATTGAGCAGCACATTCATACTGCCCGACTTGGTGGTGGTTCCAACGTTCTTCAACGTAACGTGTGCAATGCCCGTGAATCCCGGTCTAAAGGCACCTGTAACCAAATCTATCACCAAATCATTTTGATTGGGAATAGGCTGAAAAGCAAAGTTGTTTAAGGAATCAATTTGATTGTTGAGGGCAGCAAAGATCGAGGTGTAGGACAATGGTGTGTAGGTATAATATAAAGGTGCATCGGTGATGGTGCTCACATACGTGCCTTTGTCAACGCCCACCTGATAGGTTCCGTTCACCACGGTGCTTATGGCATTACCGGCTTTGGTCAACGTCAATTTGGCAGGGCAATAGCTATCGGCACCATCAAATAGGGTGTTTGCATTCAAATCATAAAAGGTCTTCCCGGTTATCATATTGGCGCTATCCGTGAATTGCGCTACATAATTAGCGGAATTCGTTTGCAAAGTTGACAGCACATGTCCACCAAAAGCAGCGATGCTGCCAACATTTCCCGTCAGGAAAACACGCGAATTGTTGCAGGTCATATTTTGTGTGTTGAGCGTGGCAAAATCAAAGCTATAGGCGGCACCTTTCAGTGCGTTGCCGTCCAAGTCTGTTTCCAACAGATAGCACACACAACTATAGGTATGCGATGGGGAAAGTGAAGTGGCATACGTTAGGTTCAGGGTGTCGAACTGATTACTTGGGAAGGAAGGACTCGTATATCCCGTAAGGTAGATGCGATTGTTATTTTTAGTGGCACAATAGAAATGTGATTCATAAGCGCCGTATTTCTTTGCCCACAGGAAACTGCCTGCATTGTTTATCTTAGAAATATAGGTGGAGTAGGTGGATGATGAGAGTGTGGTGCCCATAGTGGTTGAGCCATTGAAGCAGCCAAAAAGAAGCACATCATTATGGTCTGTCAGCACTTCGGTGCGCCACCATGAGGAACTTTCGAGCATCTTAGCCCAAACAAAACTTCCCGCAGCATTGGCTTTTACAATAAAATCTTGTGGTGAAGAGGTAAGCGTAGAGAGTGTGCCGGCACCTCCAAGGTTAAGCGTTCCTCTAAATTCACCAGCAATAAAGATATCTTCATTATCCGCCATGGCGATGCTCAGATTCATGTGCAAAGGACTTCCACCAAGCACGGTGGCGTGTAGCCAATTCCCGTTGTCGTCAATCAATGCATAAAACAAACTTCCCGTACTTGCCGAAATAGTAGAACTCCCAACGGTTTGATTCGGGACGCCAATAATGGGAGATGTGATGGCGATGCGGTTTGTACCATTGCCTGTAATGCGTAATAATTCGGTAACAGGGGCGGAAGTGCTCAAAGCTATTTTAATCGAATTACTCCAGAGAACGTTCCCGTTCGGGGCGTATTTAATTACAAAAAGGCTTACTCCGCTCGCGAGACTTATTGGATATGGGTCGCAATTTAAAGTGGTCGCGCTAAGCGAATCACCAAAGAACCCCATAACATAAACATTCGATTGTTGGTCGGCATAAAGCCCGCTAACGAAAACATTTTTACCACAACTCAGGCTTTTTGCCCAAATGATGGAGTCATTATCATCTCGTTTTACAATAATGGAGCTTGTAGTACCATTCGATGTAAAAGTAGTTCCACCAACGATTATAGAAGTGGTGTAGGTGGTAGAGTTGGTAACATTGTTCATGTTGTCAATCGCAACGCGACTCATAAAGCCGGTGTTGGCACTGCCTGTTTTATTGGTGTAAGCATTTATAAAGTTTTGAGCATTGGCATAAAATCCAAAAATCAATACTGCTACAAGAGTAAAAATTGTTTTTTTCATATCAAGAATATTTAAAGAATAACATTATATTATACTATAACAAGAAAAAAGGGCAAATGGTTGCTTATAGGGCTAAATATTTCCAATAACGTTAGTTTGTTAGTAAACTTTGTAGCCAAAAAAATGCGAATCACCAACATAACCGCCTATAGAGGTTGATCCGCCATAAGCAGCATTAGCGCGAACTTTAACGGTATCGCCTACGTTTAAATTCATAAAGGCTGAAGTTGCTGTGAAAGCAGCTCCCTGCAAGGTTGAGCTTATTTCTGTCCAAGATTCCACATCTTCATTTGAATTGCTATTCTTAATGATTTTAAAACCAACAGTACTTGGCTTGTCGGCAGTGTACCAAATTAATTGTACATGAAAATAATACCATCCTGCATAAGGAGCTATATAATATCCTGTCTTTTTATCATAAGCGTTTGCAGTGTTGACAAACACCGAATCAAATGCCACTTCGGTTAAGCCACTCACAGGTAGGTTGTGCGACATAAGCTGTGCTTTAAAAACTGCCTGCTCTGTTGAGGTAGGCTGTGGACTCAAACTTTGAGGCACTTGTGCAATCGAAAATGATGTTACGAACAACAATACGATTAATAAATAGATTCTTTTCATCTTTTTCGATTTAAGGTTTAAATAAAGAACTAGTACAAGAATATGAATCGGAAGATATATTTCCCAAACAATTCTTTACAAATGTAAAGAATAAAAACGAAACCCAAGCAAATTATTTATGGAAGAGTTTTAATTTGCAATAAAATCAAATCTCTGATTTCGTAATTTAGGATCAAAGCCGGCTTCTTTTATGGCAACAATCATTTCATCCGGAGTGATTTTGAAGTTGGCTCCGGCTTTGGATACCACATTCTCTTCTATCATCACCGAACCAAAATCATTGGCACCGGCATGCAAACAAATTTGAGCCACAGGCACGCCAACTGTCAACCAAGATGGTTGGATGTTCGCAATATTGTGCAATACGATACGACTGATAGCTATAAAACGGATGTAATCTTGCGCTTGTATCGAATTCTCTACACCCCATTTCCGCTGTAGATTCGTGTCGTGATGTTGGAAGGGCCAAGGGATGAATGAAACAAAACCTAAACTTGTGGAAGGTTTCTCATCTTGCACCTGACGTATGGAAATCAAATGATCAATACGTTCTTCAAGCGTTTCAATATGCCCCATCATCATGGTTGCCGAGGTGGAAATGTGCAATTGATGTGCGGCACGCATTACATCGAGCCATTCAACAGCGGAACATTTAGCAGGGGAAATCAATTTGCGAACTCTATCGGAAAGAATTTCTGCACCGGCACCGGGCAAACTATCCAAACCCGATTGTGTGAGAGCGATTAATATTTCAGAATAGGTTTGTTTTTCCTTCTTTGATAAATAGGCAACTTCAGGAGGACCTAATGCATGAAGTTTCATGGTAGGGTAGAGAGATTTTAACTTCGAAAATAGCGAGGTGTAGAAATCTAATCCTAAATCGGGATGCATGCCGCCTTGCAACAAGAGTTGCGAACCGCCCATGCCAATCATCTCATCTATTTTCTGTATGTATTCTTCCGTGGATGTGATATAGGCATCTGCATGCGTCTTGATAGTGCAAAAGTTGCAGAAAGAGCATTGCGAAACACAAATGTTGGTGATATTTACATTACGGTCAATTATCCAAGTGACAATATTATTGGGATGAAGCGTTTTGCGGATTTGATTTGCGGCATAAATCAGCTCAGGCAAAGGCGCATTAGTATATAGGTATAGCGCTTCTTCCTTAGAAATAGGCTGTAATAATGATGCCTTATATAAAATATCTCCGATTTTCATAACATAAAACTACCTAGTTTAAAAGAGAAATGGAGATGAAAGGAGATTAAGCAAGTGTCGAGAAAATCAAATGCCAAGCAATTGCTTCACCTTCTCGGAAATAGCTTTGTTATCTGCCTTGCCTGCTAATTTCTTTGCAGCAAGCCCCATAACTTTCCCCATATCCTTGACAGAAGTGGCACCTGTTTCAGCGATGACACCTTTAATTATAGTAGT
>CAIOJS010000555.1 GCA_903858655.1 uncultured bacterium
AATTATTAACGTATCATCCAAAACTAATAATATGTAGATTATCAAAATTATAGCCTGAATAGCCCATCTCTAAGTCGTAGTACGGCTTCAAGCCGTGCCACGACTTCTTGTCTATGTCTCGTTCACTTCCAAATCAAACTCATCAAAATCCAACCCCGTTCGGCGGTAGGCTCTGCCTCCGTCTGGAATATCAAAAAAGGCTGTGCCGTTTAAAAAGATTCTCTACACAGCACTGCAAAAAAGAAAAGGCTTGCCCCAAAACAGAGGCAAGCCTTTTTTGTATCATTATGGTTTTATACCTTATATTATATGTTGTAAGAATAAGGAGCTAGAGGAAGGATACGACGAGAAGTGTTATGGATAGACATATTAATATAATGACAGTGCTCCATCCGATGATGTTGTTGAGGGGCTTGTTGACGTATTTGCCCATGACTTCTTTGTTGTTTACGATGAGTATCATGCAGACGAGGACTACGGGCAGGAGGATTCCGTTGGCGACCTGAGACCAAAGAGTGATGAGTATGAGGGGAGCGTTTGGAATGAGAATGATGCCCGCGCCGATGGCAATGATGATGGTGAATAGCCAATAGAATTGTGGGGCTTCTTTCCATTTTTTGTCTATACCGGCTTCAAAACCGAAGGCTTCGCAGACATAGAAGGCGGTGGCTACGGGGAGAATGGTTGCGGAAAAGATGGAGGCGATGAACAATCCGAAGGCAAATGCTGCGGAGGCTAAGTTGCCGGCAAGGGGTTTGAGGGCGAGGGCTGCATCTTTGGCTTCGTTGATGGTGACCCCATTGACATGGAGGGTGGAGGCACAGGCGATGATGATGAAGAATGCGACGACGACAGTGATGATGCTTCCAATGCCGACATCCCAAAGGGTGAATCGGTATTCTTCTATTTTGAGTCCTTTTTCGATTACGGCGGATTGCATGTAGAATTGCATCCAAGGAGCAATGGTGGTTCCGATGATGCCAATGACTACAGCGAGATATTCGGAGTTGAATTCCATTTGGGGACGGATGATGGCGGTTCCGATTTCGTTCCAATGGGGATTGCCCATGAGAGCGGATATGACATAGACGAGCAAAAAGGCACTGAACATTAAAAAAATACGTTCGGAAAATTTGTACGTACCCTTCACTACTAGCACCCACACTAAGATGGATGCGATGGGCACGGAAATGTATTTGCTGATGCCGAAGATTTGGGTGCTGCCTGCCACACCTGCAAATTCAGTGGTGGTGTTGCCAATGTCTGCTATCAATAAACCGATAAAGATAAAAAAGGTTACTTTGACGCCTGCGTTTTCGCGAATCAGATCGGCAAGTCCTTTGCCTGTGACGATGCCCATGCGGGCATTCATCTCTTGGACAACAAAGAGGACGATGAATGCGGGAATCATTGTCCACAGCAGTTTGTAGCCATAGAGTGCTCCGGCGATGGAGTAGGTGGTGATGCCACCTGCATCGTTGTCAACGCTGCCAGTGATGATGCCCGGACCTAGAATTGCGAGAAATAGGAGTATGTTGCGGAAGATATATTTCCGCCTTCTATTGAAATTTTTATAGCTCAACATTATGCGTGCCCTCCTCCCCTATTTCGTTTTACGCTTGTTGAGCAAATCTTCGACGATATCGTCAATAACAACCATGCCTTCCATCTTCATGTCGCGACTGATGACAGGTATGGCAAGCATATTATACTTTGAAATTATCTCCGCAAGGGAATCAATTTTGTCATCGTCGAATACACTCACGGCGTCTTCGTTCATAATATCTGCAAGTTTTTTCTCATGTTCGGTGACCACAAGAGCGCCTAAAGAAACGGTCGCGACGAAATTGTCGTCGTCATCTGTTACAAACAAAGCATAAATGGTTCCGGGTTCCGGTTTCTGTTGACGAAGTTCGAGGAGAGTTTCGCCGATGGTGGTATGGGGTTTGAATGTTAGAAAGTCGGTGTTCATCAAACTTCCAACTTCGTTATTGTCATATTCCATCAACTCGCGCACTTCTTCGGATGATTCTTTGTCCATTTCTTTGAGCAAGAGTTCGGCTTTGTCTTCTTCCAACACATCCATCAAGTCGGCAACCTCATCAGCAGGCATTTTTTCTAATACATCGGCAGCTTTCTCGATGGAAAGACTCCCGATGATATGTGCTTGAGCATAGGGTTCGAGTTCTTCGAGAACGTCGGCGGCTTTTTCTTCATCCAATAAAGCAAAGACCTGCGTTCGGGTAGCTTTTCCCATTTCTTCGATGATATCAGCCAAATCGGAAGGGTGCAGGGTTTGGAGCTTAGCCGAAGGACGCGAAAGTTTGATGTTATAATTAGAATCGTCAATGGTTTCAACGTCGTCCCACAAAACAAAATGTGATGGAAGCGTGCTGCGGGTTATTTTAAGCACAAACTTGACGGGCATCCAAATGCCGATGCGGCGTAACAAACCTTCTGTTCCAATGTCAACAGCAATGGCATAAGTGCCAGAAGGAACAATGACCATACGGATGTCGTTTACACGAACCAGTTTGCGACCATTGATGTCCACCAACTGACGGTCGAGCACTCTTTTGGCAAGCGGCATCAAGGTTTCGATGTTTTTTTCATCCACCGTTACTACTTTTTTGCAGGAGAAAATTAGTTTTCGTTCGATGCGGCTTATTTCAATATGCGAGAAGTCGAGGTATTGGACTTTTCTATTGATTTTAGTTTTGAGGGCAATGACTTTCGGTCGCCCTGTTTCGGCTGGCAATAGCGTGTTATAAGCCAAATCTACCAAAATGTCTTTGATTTTTCCAATGCAATCGCCATTGGCATCATATATCTTCGTGCCAATAATTTGGCTGAGATAAAAGGTAATTTGAGAAGTCAAAGGTGCCTCCTTTCTTTTCTGATTTACAGTAGGAGGCAGGTAGAAAATTAGCGCAGCATCCTAAAGTATCCGGTTAGTACTAATGACAAAACTCGCAGGTCCGTCGTCCATTTTAATGTTTTTTTAATTTTCGGCAAAAGTACTATAATTCTTTTAATAAAAAAGCTTTTTGTGAAATGAATTTTTTATTGCTAGGTTTCCAAAAGTTTTTATAATTTTACATTTTAATTTTTTAAAGGAAGCATGTTAAATTTAATAGTAGATATAGAACCCAATTCCGGCTTTTGTTTTGGGGTAAAAAATGCCATCAAAAAAGCTGAAGGCATATTAAATCAGGGGGAAGAATTGTATTGCCTTGGGGAAATTGTGCATAATGACCAGGAGATTAAACGCCTTGAAGAGAAAGGGATGAAAGTTATCAGTTACGGTGAATTCGAAAAGTTGCAACATAAAACTGTTTTGTTTAGAGCACATGGCGAGCCTCCCATCAGTTATAAGATTGCTGAACGAAATCATGTATCCGTTATTGATGCTTCGTGCCCAATTATATTACGACTTCAGGACAAAATCTCTCAATCGTACTTAAGCCATGACAGCATTTATATTTTTGGCGTTCCCAATCATCCAGAAATTATAGGATTGAATGGCAAGATTAATAATTCAGCCTTTGTTTTTGAAAAATATGAAGACCTTGATTTGAATAAATTGCCCAAGAACATCACGCTATATAGTCAAACGACGAAAAGTTTGAAGCAGTTTTATTCCATCATCGAAAAGTTGAAAGAAAATGGAATTAATGTAAAAGTGGTTGATTCTATTTGCCGTCAGGTTTCGAATAGGGAACAAGACTTGCGTGAGTTTTGTCGAAAATTCGATACTATTGTTTTCGTGGCAGGGCTAAACTCATCGAATGGAAAGCAGTTGTTTGAAATATGCCGACAAGAAAATGCTGATACAAATTTTATTAGTACTGTTTCCGAAATTAAAACTGAATGGTTTCATAATGATGAGAAAGTCGGAATATGCGGCGCTACGTCCACACCTTTGTGGTTGATTCAAGATGTGAAAGATTATTTGCTGGCACTATAATTTATTTTTCAACTTGTTCAGTAGGCTTTTCAACACTGGTTTTATTGTGATATAGGTCTAAGGCAACAATAGAAGCAGCAAAAGCCCAAAAAGGTACGGATGATTTATCCGTATCGAGGAAATTGTTTAAGGTGCCATGAACAAAATATGTGACTAATCCTAAAAAATAGATTATGCTCAAAAGCTTTATTTCAGAATTTTTAGAAGTTTTATATAATCGTATAGCTGTAATACTTATTGTAAATACGATAGCAAGTACACTTAGCAGTCCAACAACCCCTGATTCCGCAAGGGGACCAATATACTCACTATGTGCCGTCCCTTTGTCACCAGCGTTAGTACTTATGATGGTTTTATCCTTGCTATGCTGAAAAGGTGCATAAACAAACTGATATGTTCCGGGTCCCCAACCCCAAAACGGTCGTTGATGAAACATTCTAAAAGCCGATTGCCAACGATTTATACGTTCTAGATTTGAAGCATCCGATGAAATGTTTGAAATAGATTCTACATGCTCAACAAAATTGGCTGAGGAATCCTGTTTATTCTTTTCTAATTTCCATAAAATCTCATTTTGAAAATAAAAAAAGATTACCAGCAAAGTTGTAATTATTAGGAAAACCCAACGGAACTTTATTTTATAATACATCAATATACCAACAGCAAGTGCGACAATTACACTGACCCAAGCCGCACGGCTATAGGAGAAATATAATCCTCCGATTAGAATTAAAAACAAAATACCCGCAAAAAGTTTTTGAGTTCTGTTATACTGTTTATCTATTACGAAGCCAAAAAACACAGGTACAAAGAGGGATATGGCTGCGCCATAGGCTGTGTGATCATTATAGAAAGGATCCATAACCCAATGGGCTGCCTGCTCATCAAAAGCCCATAAATACAATCTGTAGGTCGAGTAAAATATAACTGCGCAAAGTGGAATGACATACAACCAGCTTACCAGCTTTATCGAATTTAGCCTCTTAAATAAAATAATCGCAACAAAATAAAATGGAACAACAAACCACAACCGTGCAACAAGAAACTTGAAAGAGACTAATGGTATCTCGCTAGTAAATGACGTGATTAATATCCAAAGTAAATTAAATAATATTGCCAAAGTGACCGGATGCTTAAGTACCTTTAAGTCATAATTGCGTTCAAACAGCATCTTAAGAACGAACAATATTAAAACCGCAAATAATAAAGGTTCTGTTGGAAGTGACAAGGTGATTCTTGCATCATAATCTCTAAGACTTATGGCTAATGGAGTAGCAAAGACAATGAAGTAAAGAACCTTATCTAAAGAAAAGAAGAAGAGTAGGAAAATGATGATAACTACAGGCAGTAAACTGAACCAATAAAACTCTTGAATGATGAGATAAATATTTAATACAATAAATATTGCACTAATAACATAAACCCATATTAGTTTTTTTTTATCAGTCAAGATTTTATTATTGAGCAGTTTGTTCTGACTTTTTTCTTTTGTCACCAAGAAGCGAAAACAACATCAACGATAGAATAGCGGTTGAAATTGTTGTGATTGTGATAATCAACCACCGAACAGGATAAGATTTTCTGTCAGCTGGGACTGGGTTTGTCACGATATTTGCATACGTAAGTTCTTTGTTTAAATCACTTACAGATTTATCATAATCTTTCTTAACTTCATTATAGGCTGTTATCAACCCTAGCAGATACGAGTCTAAAAGGCGATACTCCCCACCATATTCTTTTAAATTATCTAAAGTGCTCAATATATCATTTTTCGCATTGCCATGACCTCCTGAGATGCTTTTTACATATCCTTTACTGTATTCTTTCACCTGTATATCGTAGTCAAGAATATTGTATTCTTTGCGAAGAAATTGCATTCTCTTTTCAATAGTATCAATTTGCTGTTTCTTATCAATCAATTGATTGTTTAGTAGTTTAACAACCTCAGCGGTTTTTCCCCTTTGCAAAGCTCTAGCTTTTAAATTCATGAAGTTAACGAATTCTTTGACCATATCACATGCTTGAAGTGGATTTTCGTCATAAATTTCAATCAAAACTGACTCATATTCTGTCTTCTTAACAGATAAATTTTCCTTGAGTTGCTGAATAATACTCGTACGATAATTCTTGTCAACAGTATCAATATTGTATTCAACATAAAGTTTAAATTTATTAATAACATCTAATAATAAATCTTCAGAGTTGAACAATTGCAACATTTGCTCAGTATTATTCTCGGTTGAATAGGGTGCAATGTTAGCAGGGTAAATGATAGCGTATGATTTATATTTTGGTTTAATAAAATAAGGACCGGAAAACACAATAGAAAGCAAGATAGCAGCACTGATGATAACCAGCAAATGCCATTTCCAATGTAAAATGGATTTTAAAATACTTGAACTTTTGAAAAAATTGTCCATATTGTCTTCTAAATAATCTATTAGTGGATATTGCTTGTGTTCATTTGATAAATAAAATAGTTTCTGTTTTTGTATGCTATTTTCTGCTCTGTTCGCTTTAAAGCTATTGATTATTTGATTATTAGTACTTACATTACTTAAATCAAGTGTTAAGTTTATTCTTTCAAATTTGTGTTGTTGATGGTCGAGAATTTTTTTTTTGAAAAATTCTCAATGATAATTAAGGTCAAAACCGACAACAAAAATGCTGAGAGCATTGAAACCAAAACTATCACCCATCGTACTGGAGAAGATTTTCGTTCAGCCTTGTAGGCTCTATCCACAACAAATTTTGCGGGGAGTTCTTCCTGAGCATCTACTTTTGCTTCTTCATATTTTGCTTTTATTGCTGATAACTGCTTTTTCTCCAATTCCAATTCATCACGCAACGAAACATACGCACTTCCATAATCACCCAAAAGTTTTAGGCGGTCTTCAATAGCCCTAACCGCCTCCTTGTTATTTTTTGAAAGTGCAATAGCGAGTTGAACATTATAAGCTTCGGCTTGGGTCTCATAATCGTTAATGCCAAGTTTTCTTAACACAGTAAGAGAATCTTCCATCATTTTGATATCGTTTATCAGCTTCCGATATTCTGTTTCGACAATTTTAAATGCTTTAAATGCTCGTTCCTTTTGCATTTTATTCTTTACTGAATCAAGCTGGTCAGAAATATAATTTGCAATATCTGCAGCCATTTGAGGATCTTTGTCAAGCACTGTTATCTCCACCGCCATATATTCTGTCCGCTTGTAAGTGATATTGTTATTGTATTCATCATACATCCTTGTCATTTTGTATTTTGAATCCGTTTCAATATCGTAATGTTGCATTAAATTAAATTTCTTAATGGCGC
>CAIOJS010000556.1 GCA_903858655.1 uncultured bacterium
AATAATCTGAATAGTTCTGTTATAACAATATGTACCTTTGTGTTTATAAAATATAAAAATGAAAAGTCTAATTACTTATAATATTTTGTGTGTTTTCTTTGTATTTTTATTATTTTATTTTGACACTTCTTTTGCTCAGCCGCAATTACCCCAACGAACTTTAAGCGTTACTCCTACACAGGGAATAAATTTTGGCACACTCTCAGTTACTGGGATGTCCGGTGGTACGGTAACAGTAGGTTATGATGGCAGCCGAACAGCATCAGGGAGTGTAGCACTTTTATCTATTGCGCCTAATGCACAATGTGCAATTTTTGAGATAAAAATTTGTCAAGGAAGAAATGTAATTATTTCTTTTTCTCCATCAACAACATTGACAGGTAGCTATGGTGATCAACTTACGCTCGATTTAGGTCCAACAGATAGAGGACCGAATGGGGTGAGTTTTATGTCGAATGCGGATTGTAATTTTGTGAATGTTTTGCGGATGGGAGGTACATTGCATGTGCCGGGAACGGCACCGTCGGGATCGTATTCGGGGAGCTTTAATCTTACCTTAAATCAGGAATAGAATTGGGTCATCCCGACACTCCCGACATTACATGTACGGGACAGGTATGTGTGCGGGACAGATTGTTTATTGTCATTATTGGTCATTTGTTGTCATTGGTCATTAAAGGTCATTGGTCATTAATAGTCATTTGTAGTCATCCCGACACTCCCGACACTGCGTGTACGGGACAGGTTGATTAATGTCATTAATGGTCATTTATAGGCATTCATTGTCATTGCAAAAAGCAGTACGTAAGCCTGATGCCGTAGGCTTCGAATGTTTATAGAAAATAAATCAACAAGAAACATGCGACCCCGAAGGGGTCGAACAAATGGTGCAGGCATCTTTTTTCTATAAACATGTGACCCTTCTAGGGTCAAAGTTTGTAACGCAATAGTTTAAATTACGTTTACAACTTTTAGCCATTGTACAATTTGTTTTAATCATAATGAAAACTTTTATTCAAAAATCAACACTAAACTCATGTTTTTTTTACCACATAGCTTTTTTACCACAGAGTCACACAGAGTAATTGCACAGAGTTGCACGGAGGTTTACACTTTGTTATATAATTTTCCACCGTGTACCTCTGTGAAAACCACCGTGTACACTGTGGTTCATTTTTTTTACCACAAAGAACACAAATGCTCAAATAAAAACTTTTTAGTCGGGGCGCGACTTTGAGTCGCACTCCGACTAGTTGCAGGATAGGAGTGTGATAGCCGTAGCACTGCTTGGAGCCGTACTACGACTTGTTGAGAAACCTTGGATGGAATTTGGGATATGCGGTGCAAAAAAAAGCCTGCTACTAGGAGCAGGCTATTTCTTTATCCGAAAATAATTTTCAGCAATCAGCTATTCGCTTCATTATAAGCTTTCCACTACCACATTATAATGATTCGTTGTGCCTTTGCTAATTTTTATATGGGCAGTATATACCACTGTTTCGCCAATCACACCGGTCAAAATATCTTTGCCGCTTTTCACTTCATCAATTTTTGTCATACCTTCATAATCACTGGTTCCCGATTTTCTTCCATTAGTCAACGTAAATACGATGCCTTCTACCGGTTCGCCGGTGGTTTTAGCAACAGTATAAATGGAAACATACGTATGATGAATATTTATGGTAGGAACTAAAGTGCTCGACATTAAACGGTCATAAAAACCCTGATTTAAGGTTTTATAATCACGAGTCAATAACTTCAAATTCACTATGGAACTTTTTACAGGTTTATAACTTTTTTTGAATGCTTTTGTCAAATCAGGCGAAACTGCATGAACCGCTTCGCTCGATCCTTGCAAGTGATTGAATTTATTAATACTATCTTGTAATGAAGTCAGATTTGCCGCAGTGATGGTCGAACCCAAATCTCCTATATTTGTATGCATAATATCATGAGCACTTTGCGCCAATGTGGCACAAGCCAAATCGGCTACATGCAAATAATCTGTAGGTTCATAACTTAATGTTCCGGCGATACTTTGTTTGCCCAGTCTATTTAATTTCACAAAGGCTTTACCCGCAAAATTTGATGCCATACCTCCTAATTCAATTTTTGCATTCAATTTTTCTAAACTGAATCCGCTATTATCCTGATGAGCAGCCGTTGCAGCCGCTATATTTATTGCATGGGCAGCTCGAAAAATAGCAACTTCCTCAACGTAATCATCATTATCTTCATAAACGGCACTATCAACATCCAGCACCGATTCGACTGCATTAAACATACTGCCATCTGCTTGTTCCTTGTTTGTCATACTATATATATTTTAGAATTTTTATTTTTTACAAAAGTACAATAATTATTTTGATTACGGTGCAAGCAAATTATTTATTTTTCCTTCCAATTAATTTTAGCATTATCATAAAATCCCTTTGATTACTGTTGTTTCGGTGTTTTTAGCAGCGATAGTTAGTACAAAAACTATTTTTTTGAAAGGCTTTTTTTAAGTTTACGTCAAAACGCAATTATCACAAATTTAGAATTTTAAATAAATTTATAAACCGCTGATTATGCGCTCGCTTTGTGCGAATGGTTGCGTTTTGGCTGCTGACAGTCGCGTTATGCCTCATGATAGTCGCGTTATGCCTCACGATGGTCGCGTTATGCCTCACGATGGTCGCGTTATGCCTCATGATAGTCGCGTTATTGCTCATGATGGTCGCGTTATGCCTCATAATGGTTGAACTATGAACGGTGAAGGGTTCGTTATCACTCCTAATGACAATTTATCACTGATGATTGTTGCGTTATCACTGATGAAGGTTTCGTTATTGCTCATGATGGTCGAGTTATACAGATACGGTATCTGTACTAATCCACTCCCGACAGGTGAGTGTCGGAACAGGAAAAATTGAACTATAACAGCTGCTCTATTGGCATTATACCAAATTGATTTTGGACTAAAATATAGTATGTAATGGTATTATTGTCAATACTATCTGAACAGTCTCATAATAGGTTTCACACTTTTGGTTTGCTTTTTCCCTTCAAAAATTTCTTCATTTTAGTATCTTTGCGTATCTTTGTGCGGAACTATTTTTTTTTATAAATTACGACTGAGCACTCCACTGTAATCACATAGGATTTTAGAAATAAAATATACATACTAACTGATGTTACGCATTATGATAAAATCCCGAAGGGATGACAATATTATAGAACACAGAATACAGAGAATCCCAAAACCCAGAATGGGTGGCATAATAATATCATCCCTTCAGGATTTTATACAGGATTGTCTAAATAATTTTCTATAATAATTTCAGTCCTTCAGACTTTTGCGTAACATAAGATACTAATAACCAATTAACCAATCAGCCAATTAACCAAAAATGTCCCTCCGTCTCCCATTTGTCCTAAAATTTCTCGCTGTAGCCCTGCTATGCCTGCTATCCCTAAGCACAGCCCTGTATGCCCAAGAAATTACTAATGATGGCAAAGACGAACCTCCTTTTCAGTATGACGAAATTTCAGTACTTTTTATGGTAGAAAACTACGGAAATTTTTATTTAGATGTGATTTATAGTACAGATGGAGTGCTGTATATAAATATCAGCGACTTATTTCGTGCTGTGGGTATTCCAGCTTTCTATGGGCAAAAAGGTGATAGTTTGGGTGGTTTTATTGATAGAGAAAACCAAAAATATGTTTTTGATTACACCAATAAGCAGTTAAAATATAAGGATAAATACTATAATCTTTTAAAGAACTTAAATAAAATAAATGGCATGTTATATTTGGAATCTTCAGCGTTTAAAGACATATTTGGCATTTCGATGACTTTCAATTTCAGGTTAATGATGATTTTATTAAAATCAGATTTCGAGTTGCCCGTAGTAAAAGAAATCCGATTAGAAAAAATGCGCTTAAATATATTAAAAGCGAAAGGTGTAACAGTTGTAGATACAACGTTTCGTAGAAACAATCACCTTTTTAAATTTGGAACCTTAGATTGGGGCGTTGGTTCATCTCAAACATGGAAAGGAAAAACACTAAGTAATTTTAATTTAGGTCTAGGAGGAGAATTATTGTATGGAGAACTAATTTTATCAACAAATTATTCAACACGATCCAAATTTGATTACAATCAAATAAATTACTTATGGCGCTATGTCAATAATGACAATAAGATAATAAAGCAGGCTCAAGTTGGAAAAATATCAGCCCAAACTATTTCAACCATTAACGCACCAATTCTTGGTGTAATTATTAGAAATGCAGGTACAACAGTTAGAAAAGCAACAGGATTTTATACTATTAATGAACTTACAGAACCTAATTGGACCGTAGAACTTTATATTAATGATATGCTAGTTGATTACATAAAAGCTGACGCTTCAGGGGCATTTAGCTTTAAAGTACCAATAGTGTATGGTTATACCACCTTAAAATTAAAATTTTATGGACTGATGGGTGAAGAACGAACAGAACAACGTACGTTGAACGTTCCCTATACAATAATGCCTACGAAGAAATTTGAATATGGTTTATCTATAGGGGTGTTGCAAGATAGTAGTTGGAATCGTTTCGCAAAATATGACTGCAATTATGGGGTGACAAGATATTTTACAATCGGAGGAGGCATTGAATATTCATCAAAACTCAAAAAAAAATCACTAATACCGTATGCTAAAATTACTATACAACCCTATAGTAAAATGTTAGTAAATATTGAATATAATTATGGAGTTAAAACTCATGGTACGGTAGATTTCACGGTTTTTAAAAATGCCTTTTTTGAAATAGATTATTCAAAATATGCTAAAAGGCAAATTGCAATCCCTTTTAAACCTCTTGAAGAAAGAAGTGCTAAACTATCTTTTCCCTTAAGGATAAAGAAAATCAGATTGTTGGCAAAATTTGATTATACTCAGTTTGTATACGAAAAATACAAATATAACTCGGGGAATATTATGATATCAATATCCTATAAAAAGTTTAATCTTAACTCTTCAACACCTATCAGTTGGGTTGAAAAAGGATCAATTTATATAAACTCTGACTTATCATTATCCTACAAACTTAAGGAAGGTTTTAATTTATTTCTATCAACATTATTTAATGTAAGCGAATCAAAAGTTTCAACAATTAAGGTTAATGTTGAAAAGAGCATTCCTATAGGATATATTACTGCATCGTACGAAAGGAATTTATTAACAAAAGGAAATAATGTAAATGTAAGTTTTAAATTTGATCTTCCATTTGCTCAATCAAATATTTCTTTCTCTTATGGTAATGGTGCCATCAACACCTCGGAAGGCTTACAAGGAAGCATGGCTTTTGGAAGTGGACATCATTATTTGCATACAAATAACAGTTCTTCAGTAGGAAAAGGAGGTATTTCACTGTATCCTTTTTTAGATTTGAACAATAATGGTAAATATGATGAGGGTGAACATTTTGTAAAATTGAGTTCAGTAAAAGTACAGGGTGGTAGCATTTTAACACGAGAAAAAGATTCCATTATTCGTATTCCGGATTTGAATCCATTTATCAGTTATATAGTTGAGTTTGATAATAATGATTTGGATAATATTGCTTGGAGGTTTAAAAAGAAGGTGTATTCAATTTTAGTGGATCCCGACCAATTTAAGAAAGTTTATGTTCCCATTGTTGCAGTAGGTGATGTGAGTGGTACAGCTTATTTTGAGAAAAAAAATGAATTAAAAGGTATAGGAAGAATATTGATTAAGTTTTATAAAAAAGGCAGCGATAAGCCAATAGCCGAAACGCTTTCGGAATCGGATGGCTATATCAACAATGTGGGGCTTATGCCGGGGGATTATGTGGCAAGAGTGGATGCTGCACAGTTGCAGATTTTGGATTATTCATGCGACCCGCCTTTTAGGGAGTTTACTATTAAAGCAGTGGTGGATGGAGATATGGTGGATGGTATAGATTTTGTGGTAAGCAAAAATGCAAAAGCAAAAGTGCCTAAATTGGATACGATTGCGGGTGTCAAAGATACACTCAATAAAGTGGATAGTGTGCATGGTGCACAACTGCAAAATGATAGCATCCATAAGGTTGTACCACCTCAGCAACATGATAGCATCCAACAAAAGGGGAATGCAGCCCCCAAAACTATGGAGCTTCAGCCGGCAGTGAAAGATACGGGTATGGTACTATGTATTCAAATTGCGGCATCCAAAAACTTCACCAAGCCGGAGTATTTCAAAACCACCTTGAAATTGACGGATGAGGTGTATTATTATAAAAAGAAGGGATGTTTCATCTATGTGGTGGGAGCTTATAAAAAACAAGATGAAGCCAAAGCCGCCATGCAGCAGCAGCATATAAAAGGGCTTATTGTTGTGGTGAATGCGGCTTCGTTAATGGACAAGTAGGGGGGAGACCAAATTCCAAACCACTACGAATTACGAATTGGCGAATTACGAATCCCAAAAATTTTAGTGAATCTTAGTGAACTTAGTGCCTAAGTGGTTTAAAAAGTTACACAGAGATGCACCGAGAAGGAGTTACACAGAGATGTTGGGGCGACATTCGTAATTCGTAGGGGGTCCTTGGGTTTTGGGTCTTGGAACTTGGTATTTGGAGCTTGGTATTTGAATCTTCTTAAAGGACCTGCATCCTATTAGCATCTTGTTTGATAAACACAAAGAGCAATACGGTGAAGGATAATAGCGATGAGCCACCATAGCTAACAAAGGGCAATGGAATGCCTACCACAGGCGCCAAGCCGATGGTCATGCCGATGTTAATCATCACATGGAAAAACAAGAGAGAGGCAAGCCCATAGCCATAAATGCGACTGAAGGAAGAGCGCTGTCGTTCTGCCACAAATAATATCCGCATCAAGAGTAGGACGAACATGATTACAACAATGCCGCTACCCAAAAAGCCCCATTCTTCGCCTATGGTGCAAAAAATAAAATCCGTGTTTTGTTCGGGCACAAATTTATATTTGGTTTGGGTGCCGTTCAGGAAGCCTTTGCCAATGGCGCCACCCGATCCGATTGCAATTTTCGATTGGTTTACGTTATAGCCTTTGCCTTTCAAATCCGTGACTTTTCCGAGAAACACATCAATACGTTTTTTTTGATGCGGTTCTAACACGTGCTCGTAAATGCCATTTACACTAAAAATAAAGCCGACTATCAAGCCATAAACCAATAAAAGTTGTATGATATTTTTGCGGCTTCGACGAATCAAAAATAAAAATATTACCGCAGCAAGAGTGATAAAGGCTACGACAATAAATTTATCAATTAGCAGGGTGAAAATAAACAGCACAATTAAGGCAAAGCCAAAGATGAGAATATTGCCCGAAAGCCCTTCACGATATAATACAAAAATAAAGGACGCAAACACGAGCATAGAGCCGGTTTCGTTTTGCATCAGAACCAGCATTGCAGGAAGCGCTATGATGGCTATGGCTTTTAATCGGGTTCGGATGTCTTGCAAACGGACACTGATATCGCCTAGAAACCTTGCCAGCACCAAATTGGTGGCAAACTTTGCTAATTCGAGAGGTTGAAAGCGAACCGTATCGGAAAAATATATCCAAGAGCGCGAACCGTTGACTTCGCTTCCAATTGCTAGCGTGAGCAGTAGAAGTCCGATGGCAAAGATGTAGATAAAATAAGAAAAGGTGGCGAAAAACTTTGCATCTAAAATGAGTACAACCAAAATTAAAACTATGGAAATGAGTATCCACATAAATTGTTTTCCATACTCTTGCGAGAAATCAATGATAGATTTATGTTCTTCGTTATAGGCTGCGGCGTAGATATTCAACCAACCCACAAGTATAAAAAACATATACATGCCCACCAAGGTCCAATCCAAGTTTGAGAATATGTTTTTCGGCTGCCTCATTCGCTCTTAATAATTAGTTTTGAATCCATGATATCTTTTTCCAAATCGAGACGTTTCACCTTGTGTGTCAAATATTTTTCGATCATCAAACTAGCAACTGGAGCAGCCCAAGTGGCTCCATAGCCGGAGTTTTCGACAACAGCTGCAATCGCAATTTGAGGGTTATCCATGGGAGCAAAGGCAATAAAAACGGAGTGATTTTTGCCTGCATTTTGAACGGTACCGGTTTTGCCGCATACTTTTATGCTATCCATCCTGACATTATGAGCGGTGCCACCTTCCACCACGCCCAGCATGCCTTTCACTATATAATTAAAATATTCGGGATTTACTTTGGTGTATCTTTTTGTCAAATATTTTTTATTCAGGTTGCTTATGGTGCCAATGGCTTTTACGATATGGGGGGTATAAAAGTAACCACGATTAGCTATAATAGCCGCTACATTTGCCATTTGAAGTGGGGTAAGCAAGATTTCTCCTTGCCCGATGGCAATAGAAATCACCGATAGTGCCCTCCAATGTCCTCTGCCAAAATATTTATCATAATACTTGCTTGTGGGAATGTTTCCGCTAGATTCATTGGGTAAATCAACGCCCAAAGGATTGCCTAAACCAAAACTCAATACAAAATTGCGCCAAGCATTGAAGCCTGCTTCTGTAGAGGGATATTGTTTGTTTTCAATAGTCGTTTTCAAAACCTTGCAAAAATATGCATTGCAGGATGTTTGTATGGCGCCCAACAATGCTAATGGAGAGCCATGTGAATGGCATTTTATCATTTTGCCATTGCCCAAAGGGAAACCACCGTAGCATGGATAAGTAATAGTTGTATTCAGCACTCCTTCCTGAAGCCCGATAAGTCCGACAATAGGTTTAAAGGTTGAACCCGGGGGATATCTTCCAGATAATGCACGATTGAATAAAGGTAAATTTTTATCCGATAAAAGGTCGAAATAGTTTTTCGTTCGTTCGCGACCTACCAATAAATTGGGGTCATACGAAGGACTAGAAGCTATAGCGATGATGCCGCCTGTTCTTGGATCAAGCGCCACAACACTGCCACGTTTATTTTGTAAAAGCTTTTCGGCATATTCTTGCAAGTCGGCATCTAGATAGGTATGCAAGTCTTGTCCGGGTTTTGCTTCCACATCAAATTTACCGTTCATATAACTTCCCATATCGCGATTGTGAACATCCACCATGATAATTCTTATTCCCTTTTTGCCTCTAAGTTCCTTTTCATACGATTTTTCAAGACCACTGATGCCGATATAATCCCCCGGTTTATAATATTCATCGGTTTCGAGCATTTCAGGAGTTGTTTCGCCTATATAACCTAATATCTGTGCACAGTAGGGTTGAGGATAATTTCGAATGGTACGTGCTTGAATGTAAAACCCGGGATATTCAGAAAGGCGTTCTTGCAACATGCCATATTGTTCCTTCGGAATTTTTTCATCATATATGGTCGGCAAAAAATTAGAATATACAGTCGCCAATTTTATCTTTTTCCGAAAAGTTAGAATGTCGGTATTGATAAGTTTGCAGAAACCTAAAGTGTCAAAGGTTTTGCCCATTTGATGAGGAATTACCATTAAATCGTAGGTAGCTTCGTTGTATAAAAGAGGTTTGCCATTGCAATCATAAACCAAACCGCGCGCAGGAAACTCGGTTAAATACCTGAAAACATTGTTATCTGCAGATGATTTATTGGTTTTGTCAATAATTTGCAGAAAAAAAAGACGGATAATAAAAACCAAAGCAATTACCAAAAAAATGGTATTGATCACA
>CAIOJS010000557.1 GCA_903858655.1 uncultured bacterium
AGCATATTTTGAAAAAGTTAATGACAAACTGGTCCTTAGGATAGCTCTTAATAAGAAAAGAAGAGCGTGGTTTTCTGGATTGTGGAACTATGGCAAAGAGTATGATTTCCCATTTCAATAATCTAATGCGGAATCTGGGTTTATCTAAGGTAGGTTTCGTTAGATGCAATGTAAGGTCCGTTTTATGCAATGTAGGTTTCGTTAAATGCAATGTAGGCTTCGTTAAATGCGTTTCAAACTATGTTTGAAATAAATCAAAATGAAGAAAAAGCCTCATAAAAAAACAATATATCAGCAATATATAAGCTTTTTTGCAAAAGCACCACATTTCTACAAATTTTATTCTTCTCTTCTTCCTCAATTCACTCTCCAATATTATCCATATCTATGACGCCGCCGGAGACGATGAATTTGATGGCGTCGGTGGAGGAGATGTTGAGGGGAGTGATGTTTTCGGCGGGGACGATGTACATGTAGCCTGTGAAGGTGAATGAGAAGGGGATATAGACGGCGATTTTTTTGCCTGAGATTCCGATTTGGTCGAGTTCTTTGGAGGTTACGAAGCCCATTTGTTGGATGCCTGTGTCGCGGTTGATGAGGATAAGGACGGGTTCGTTGAATTTTTTCTTTTTGCCGACGAAGGCGCCTAGGAGGTCTTTGATGGAATTGACGATGGTTTTGAGCAGGGGTGCGCGGTTGAGGGTGCGGGTGAAGTAGGCGATGATGGGTCGGGCGATGATGGTGGAGGCAAAAAGCCCGGTGAGGGTTATGACGAGGAGAATGATGACGATGCCTAGCCCCGGGATTTGGATGGGCAGGATGTTGTCAACGAATTTGAAGATGACGTAAAGGATGTAGATGGTGATGGATATGGGTGCTAAGATGATGAGTCCCTGGAAGAATGAGTTGAGGATTTTGCGGAAGAATGTTTTTGTGTCCATAATTTTGTTTTTGCAAAAGTAGTGTTTGGAGATGAATTAGGAAAAATATTTTCGTTTTTTTTATGGAAAAAGGAATATTGTGTATCTTTATAGCGTTGTTTAATTTTAAAAATATAAGAGTATGAAAAGAATTATTTGTTGTGTGCTTATGGTTGGCATGTTGGCAGGAGCGAATGCTCAGGATAAACCAAAGGTGATTAAGTCGAAGATTAAAGATGTGACCGTTTTTTTTAACGGGGCGCAGATTTCGCAGGCAGGGGATGTGATGTTGCCTGCGGGACAAAGTACGGTGATGTTTGAGAATTTGACGCAGTATGTGAATGCGCAGAGTATTCAGATTAAAGGGGAAGGGAATTTTGATATTTTGTCGGTGGTGCATCAGATCAATTATTTGAAGAGTCAGGAGAAGTCGCCCGAGGTGATGCGGATGGAGGATTCGTTAGTGATTTTGGGGAAGGCGCTGACGATGCAACAGACGTATATGACGGTTTATACGCAAGAGGAGGTGATGTTGTTGGCGAATAAGGCGATAGGGGGCGAGCAAACGGGGGTAAAGATCAGTGAGTTGAAGGAGGCTACGGATTATTTTCGGACACGGCTGATGGATATTAAGACGAATGAGCTGAGTGTGCAGGATAAGATTAATGCGCTGCAGAAGCGTATAGCGACGTTGAATAATCAGTTGGCGACACTGAATAGTCATGTGGCTGAGCCGACGAGCGAGGTGTTGGTTTCGGTGAATGCAGGGAGCGCGGTGAGCGCGAAGTTGGTGTTGAGTTATTATGTTTCGAATGCGGGGTGGACGCCGACGTACGATTTGCGGGCGGTGAATGTGAAGAGTCCGATGGAGTTGGATTTTAGGGCGAATGTGCATCAGAATACGGGGACGGATTGGAATGGGGTGAACCTGACGTTGAGCACGGGGAATCCGATGCAGAATGGGGTGAAGCCGACGCTGAATCCGTGGTATTTGTCGTATATTGTTACTTTTGGGCTGGTGAATGGCATCACGACGAAAATGCCGATGGCTGCGCCTACGCAGGCGTATGCAAGCGATAGGAATTATGATGAGGGCGAAAAGACAGAGGAAAAGACGCGGACGATTTCGGATTATACGGTGATGAACGAGAATCAAACGAACATAGAGTATGAAATCAGCATACCTTATACGGTTCCGGCAGATGGGAAGAATTATATGGTGGAGATACAAAAGAATACGTTGGCGGCTACGTATGAGTATTATTGTGCGCCGAAGTTGAATAATGATGTGTTTTTGGTGGCGCATGTGTGTGGATGGGATAAGTATAATATAGTTTCGGGGGAGATGAATTTGTTTTTTGAGGGGACATACGTGGGGAAATCGTATATAGATACACGGGTTACGACGGATACCTTGGATTTGTCGTTGGGTGTGGATAAGAGTATCTCGGTGAAGCGGGAGAAGATTCAGGATTTGACGAGCGTGAAAGTGATAGGCACAAACAAAAAGGAGACGTTTAGCTATACAATCAATGTGAGGAATAAGAAGTCGGCAGGGATAGATATCCTAGTGGAAGATCAAATTCCATTGACAACGGATAAGGATATAGAGATAGAAGCGATGGAGACATCCGGGGCGAATTATGATAAGGAAACGGGGAAATTGGCGTGGAGGTTTCAGTTGAAGGCGGCGGAGAGTAAAGCGTTGAAGATGGGGTTTTCGGTGAAGTATCCGAAGGATAGGAAGATTAATTTGTATTAGATGAAAGGGTGGAAGTTGTGCTTCCACCCTTTTTGTTTTATATAGATTATTTATTCAAATCCTTTACGGCAGTTTTGTAATCATTGGTGAAGCCATAATGGGCGGTGAAAATATAAGTGGCATTGGGTAGAGAGGTGACTTTTGATATGGATTTTTGGGCGGTAGGGTTGTCAACAGTGAAAAACGTGTTGGGTTTGTCGAGTTTGCCGTCTTTGAGGCTCATGGCATCGCCGACAAAGAGATAGGTGTCGTTGACGAGAAAGCACATAGAACCTGAAGTATGTCCTTCGGTGAGGATGCCTTGAATTTTGGTGTGATTGATTTGGAGAGTTTGTTGGTCATCGAGGGTGATGTAGTCTTTGGTTTTGATGTCGTTGCCAAACCAAAGGAACTTGGATTTGTCACCGTTCATCATGTGGACTTCTTCTTTGGCAAGATAGATTTTAGCATTCTTAAAGAGTTTGAGCGCGGCTACATGGTCGGCATCGGAATGGGTGAGAAAGACGGCGGTGACGAAGTCGGGATTGATGCCGAGTTTTGCTAACTCGGATGTAATGACTTGGATGTCGTTGCCGGCATCAATGGCTATGTACTGATTGCTGTCTTTTACGAGAAACATGTTGACAAAACTATCTTTGATGGCAAAAACGTTGGTTACGACTTCTTTGGTTTCAACTACATTCATTTCTTTAAGTTCTGATCTGATTTTTAAATAAAATCCTCCTGCTACTAGGAGAATCAACACGATAAAAATGCCGAATCCGTAGAGGATTCTTTTTAAGAGTTTTTTCTTCTTCATAATGTGTGTTTTTAAAAGGTGAATATTAAACTAAATATCTTCGAATACTTCTTTGTGTTGTCATTTGCAATATACGGGGAGATTTTATTCTTCGAGGAGCTTCACGATATCGTTGTAAATGATTTCGCCTGAGCTGGGACGATTGGCTTCGAACACGACGATTTTGCCTGTTTTGTCCATCAGCATATAGCGGGGGATGCTGTTGATTTGGAAAAAGCGTGCGATTTCAGAGTTCCAATTGCCTGGAGAGATGCCGAGTTTGCCTTCCATGCCGATTTCTTTTACGGCAGCTTTCCATGCATCTTCGGTTGCGTCAATGGAAATATAAAGAAAGACTACGCTCTTCAACTGTTTTGGGCTAAACATTTCGTGCAACTGTTTTGAATAGGGCATTTCGCGACGGCAAGGACCGCACCAACTTGCCCAAAAGTCAATGTAAACCACCTTGCCTTTGAAGTCGTCCATGGCGAAAGTTTTGCCGTCTAAGTCTTTTAGTTTGGGGTATTCAGAAGCAGAAGACACCGATTGTCCAGATAAGGGTTGGGGATTCGTGACGGATTTTTCTGCCACTTCTTTCATGGCGATACGTGTTTCGCATTTCTTCTTCAAGAGTTTTGTGTAAACGCCATCGCCTTCGCGTTCTTTGAGTAAACCGTAGATGTGTTTGACGGTGTAAGGAGAAACTTTGTTGCAGTCGGAGCTTAAGAAATCAGCCATATACCACATCAGGGATGCTTTGGTGAGGTTCTGGATGGCGGTTTGTATCTTACTCTCCATAGAGACATTAAAGTCTTTGAACTTATTGAACCCATTGGTCTTTGAGGTGAAGTAAACCACATAATAATAAAGGAAATCGCGATAAGCATCGCTTTCTAAGGCTTCATCCTTGGATAATTTGGCGTCAATATCGGTCAGCATTAGTTCGGGAAGCGGTTTCACGGTGAGTATTTGAGCGGATTGGTTGGCGTAAATAATGGGATAGGACAAGAGCGAGGCGAAATAGGCGTAGCGGATGTTGTTTTCTATGAATGTTTTGAATTGAGCGCTGAGTTTGTCTTTTTCTTTATAGGCATTGTAGTAGTTGAGTTGCTTCTTGTGGGCGTTATAAAGACTGATTTCGAATTTATCTACGGAAATATTCAAGATGCGTTGTTTGATTGTTTCCTTATCGAAGTCGGCGTGGAATTCGGTATAGAAATCTTTTAGGAAAAGATTCTCAAGTGCGGTGTTTTCACCGTAGGTAATAGACTTATAAAGGGAATCGGTGCCTATGGTCAACTGCAAATTCGTGCCGGCTTCCAAATACAAAATTACGGTTTGGTGCATATAATTGAATTTGGCAAACATGGGATGTTCCAAAGGGATAGAAAAATCGCATTGATTTTCTTTGATGATTCCCTGATAGAAAGGCTCGAACTCCTCAATATAATTGCGTTGCACTTTTAAAGAACAAGAATCAGAGGCAGCTTTGGCAAATCGGACGGAAACCGTAGCCGCATTTTGTGCTGCCACAAAGAGTGGGAAGAGCATAAAAACAAAAACAAATTTTTTCATAGCAAAGGATTATAAAGTGTAGTTTGCAAAATTACGAAATTCTCTTCACAGAGAAACTATTTCATTACACGAATATGATGTGGTGAACTCACCACTCAAAGGCATCATCATTCATCCATTTGCCCTGGATTTTCATTATTTGTTCGATGATGTCGCGCACACAACCGTGTCCGCCTTTGTAATGGGAAATATAGTTGGATATTGCTTTGATTTCTTCAGCGGCATCCACAGGACAAGCGGACAAACCTGCAATTTTCATCACAGGATAGTCGGGGATGTCGTCGCCCATATAGAGGACTTGGTTGAGGGAGGCGTTTTTTTGTTTCACGTAAGTCTGGAAGGTCTCCATTTTGTTTCCAATGTTGATAAACACATCCGAAATGCCAATACTTTCGCAACGTTTCACAATAGAATAGGAGGTTCCGCCGCTTATGATTGCTACATTATAGCCCTTTTTCAATGCTAGATGAAGTGCGTAGCCGTCTCGCACGTGACCAACTCGCAACTGGTCGCCATTCTCGGTGGTGAGCACAGAGCCATCAGTCAGCACGCCGTCGTAATCGAAAATCAGGGTGGTGATAGGTTGTAAAAGTTCTTTATAGTTTTTTATTTTCATGCTTCAATTGCTGAATGTTTTCGGTCATTAGGGTGTAGATTTCTTTGTAGGCAGGATTGGATTTCAACAGATTCAGGTGGGCTTCTATAACGGGGACATCTTCGCGAATGGCAGGTCCGGTCTGCAGCTTGCGGGGTGAATTATGTTGCGCTTTTGTTGCTGTTTCAAGGATGAGGGGGCGTAGCAAATCGAAAGAGATGTTGTTTTGGGATAAGATTTCTTTTGCGATGATATAATTCATGTTGGTGAAGTTGCAGGCAAACACGGCAGCAAGATGCACTATTTTGCGGTCGGAAGAATTCAAGAATTGGACTTTATTCGAAAGCAAGTTTGCTAAGCTTTCCAAGGCTTTTTGATTCTCATCCGAGTTGGCTTCAATGCACAAAGGGATGTTTTCAAAATCCATGACCGTTGTTGTTGAGAAGTTCATCAAGGGATAAAAAACACCATAATTGCTATGGGTATCTGCAAAAACTGATACGTCAATAGAGCCTGATGTATGTGCGAAAAGTCCTTTGCAATCTGATAATTCAGCAACAACGTGATGAATTGCTGCGTCGGAAACTGCGATGAGATATAAATCGGCAATCCGAGGAATTTCTTTGAGTTGATTGGTGGAGGGAGCATTGACTTTTTGGGCGAGTTGACGAGCGTGTGCTTCGTTGCGGCTATAGATGTAGGAGATGTTGAAGCCAACTTTGTTAAAAGCTAGGGCAAGGTTTGTTGCCAAATTTCCAGAGCCAATGAGGACAATGTTCTGTATTTTCATGCAAGCTCGAAATCAATACAAAATGTCGAAGGTGGTGGTGTCGAAGGCGGGACAAAAATGTGTTACTGCATGAAGTAAAGTGCTGCCACTTTTGGTGACATTGTAGCCAAGGGTCACGTTTTGGTTGCCGTAGGTTTTGCAAATGATGGTGTCTGCATAGAACTTGCCATGTCCCTGAAAGGTGTTGTTGTTGCAACATTCGTAGCATCCCACCCATCCCGCGGTGAATCCGTAAGCGATATGGTCGTTGGAATCAACAGGAATAATGTTTCTGACGTGCATATTGATGAAACATTCAGGATACAAATTGTAAACGGGCGAAAAGGTTGTGCCTGCGACAATATCCGAAGTGTTCAACTCGAGGCTATATCCAAAATAGTGATTCTTAGACATAGTGATTTGATAGCCTGCTACTTTTGATTCCTGAAAGTGAAAAGTGAAAACGCCCGAGGCGTCTGTGGTGGTGGTGGCAATATCTTCATATCCTGAGCTAAATATACCTCCCGAACTGAGTTTGCTAGCGGCTATAGTGACATTTGCCCCAACCACATATTCTTGGGTGTTGGGGTCAAAGATTTTTCCTTCGATGTGGATGGCGTTTTTCTTATCTTTGTTGCAAGCAGTAAACAAGAATATGACAGCTATTATCAGGGTTCCGATTCGGGTTAAATGAGAAGTCATACTTCGTTAAATTCTTTACGGAAATAAAAATTAATGGGTGAATAAAGCAATCGTATTCAAAAAAAGTAAAAAAATGTCACGCAACTACGAAGTCAATTTGCCAATACATTCAATGATATTATCCAGAACCTGCTCCTTTATGGTATAGTAGGTGTATTTGCCAGATCTACGAGATTCTAAAATGCCATAGGATTTCATCATATTAAGATGATTGGAGGCTGCCGCCTGATCAATTTTTAGTCTTTCATAAATTTCAGTAACTGTAAGTTGTCCTTCGGCTTCTAACAATTGAATTATCGCAAATCTCATTGGATGCGAAACTACTTTCATGCTGCCTGTTGCAGCTTTTAATTTTTTCAGATTAATTTTTTGGCTTGTGAGCATAGTTTTAAGTTTTGGTTCTACAAAGATATATCAATTTTTTATTTCTACGTGAAAACACAAAAAAATGTTTCTGATACGAAAGCTTATTAACGTTAGATTATTTACAAACCGTCATCCGTTTTGCCATGCGTGCGCCGTTTGTGGATAAAATATAAAAATACGTACCATTCGTAAATCCTGCAACATCAACCATGTTGTGATGAATGCCTTGAGTGTTTTCTATCTTATCATTAAAATATATCCTTTTTCCATTCATGTCAATGATTTCGAGGGAGGCATTGGTTTGAGGCGCGGAAAGTTCATAACTAATAGTACATAAGCCTGCGCTTGGATTAGGAAAGGACTGACTGAGTTTGATGCCCGAAATGAAATCTCCATTTTCCACTGTGCCCACTGTATTGTCAATGATGGGTAGTATCATGGCGTCAATATTAAGTGTGCCGCTATCCCATTGCGCACCTTGCAGGGTGTACCATTTGCTGTTGCTGCTCCATTGTTCCCACACACGTTCGAGGTTGCCCCCTTGCCCCTGTTTGGTACTAACTAAGGCAATAGAATCTTCTTTGATTCCACTCATATCGAAACCGATACAGTAGTTCGAAGTAACTAATATGGGAAAAGGGAACATCACCACGTAAGCTTGACTAAGATTTGAAGAAGTATCAATATGTGTAATAGTATCGGTCAACGAAACAAAACAAGTACCCGGGCAAGGCTGATTGGTGGTGTCGTGGGTGGTTCCTCTTATACTGTCCATATTCCATATTGAAAACTTGACGACCCCTGAAGAATCAGCTCTTTTGTAACCAAACCAGTAAATAGCCCCTTCAATTTTATATTGATAAGTGACTCTAAATTCTTCGCATTTGCACTTGTCGTGCCACCCATTGGTACCCAAAACAAAGCCCCCGTTATCGGCAGGAATCAAAACGCCCTGCATCGTATCTTGATAATTGCCCGGAAACAGGGTGTCGTTGGGAGTTTTTAGACTAGGAAGTGCGGCTTGCAATGGCAACAGTGTCGGAGCCGACGTATGGCGTTGGGCAAAGCCCGAAAATCCTATAAGCAGGAGTAATGCTATGACGAGAAATCTGAAAGTTGTATGGTTTGTTTTCATAAGATGCAAAAATACAAATAATTTATGAGTAAGTATATGTTGGGTGAAACATTTTTTACAAACGTAAAATAAAACGTTGAAGTATTTACGCGGCAAAATTAGTTATTTAGTGGCGCAAGTGCGTCTTATGTGAAAAAAAATGTGTACTTTTGCCGCCTTAAATTTTTAAATCATGAAAGTAGAAAAAAACAAAGTAGTTTCTTTGACCTATCGCCTCACTGAAACAGATGAAAACGGAGCACTTATAGAAGAAGTTGACGCAACACAACCATTCGTTTTTATGTTTGGCGAAGGCAATCTCATACCGGGATTCGAAACGAATGTGAACAATTTGCAACAAGGCGATGCTTTTGCTTTTAGCGTGGCTGCGGCTGATGCTTATGGCGAATATGATTTGCAAGGTGTGGCAAATGTTCCCATTGCGATTTTTCAAAATGAAGGTGTGTTAGATACAGAAGTGTGCAAGGTTGGAAATGTCGTTCCGATGCGCAACGACGATGGACAACATTTTAATGGTATCATCACAGCCATCAACGCTGCTGAAGTTACTATGGATTTTAATCATCCGCTTGCCGGAAAAGATTTGCATTTCAAAGGTTCAGTGCTTGATGTTCGTGAGGCTACGGCTGAAGAACTTGATAAAGGACTGCATCATCGCCACGGCGACCACGACGATTCGTGCGGTTGTGGACATTAATCTTTCGATGCAGAGTATAAAAAAAAGAACCGACCTACGAGTCGGTTCTTTTTTTTTTGACCATAGGAGAAAAATGCTACTGCTTGCTTTTTTGTGCCAAAGAGTTATAGTATTCTGCTTTTTTGCTATCGCCTATGCGATTATAGTAGCTTGCCAAAACCGAATTTAGTTTCCGGTTGCCCGATTGTTTCCCAATAGCCTTTTCCCAGTAAGCCATTGCGTTCACGGTGTCTTTCGCCAAGAGATAATAGTTGCCTATGTTGATGTAGGGTTCGTCGGAAGTAGGCACCGCGACCATGAGGCTTTCGTTGACTTGAATGGCTTTTTGCATATTGCCTTGCGCATTATACAAAGCCCCCAAACGGCTGTAAACCGCCGCAAAATCATTTTTCAGATGGATGGCGCGTTTGTAATAATACTCCGAAGAATCCGGCCGTTTTTTCTCATATAACATGCCCATGTTGCTTACAGGCTCAGCGTAGAGGCTGTCGTAAAGCATGGCTTGTTTGAAACAGGCGATTGCTTCAACGGTGTCGCTATAAAATTTAAAATTCAACACGCCCAAGTTGTTCCAACAGGTGGTATATTTCGGATAAATCTTCACCGCTTTATGATAATAGCTCGTAGAGAGGTCGCGATATTCTCGAGCTTTTTTGATGTCTTTGGACTGCATTATTTTATCATACAAAAATTGTGCATACAAGGAGTTGGCTTTTGCCGAATGGTCCAAATAGGGAATATCATGGCTATAGAGGGTTTGATAATCTTTCCAATCGGTGTTGCGTGCCATGGTGCGGATGCCAAAGGGGACCACGACGAGCGCTAACAACCACAAAGGTTTCGAGAGATGTTTCAGTTGTAGGGTTTTCTGATGCATATCTATTTTGAAAATCAGCATCACCAACACCACCAACGCAAACGCAAACCCAAGGGAGGGCGAAAACAAAAAACGTTCGGCTACGATGCCAGGCGGGGGTTTGATAATGTTGGTTACTTGCGATATGCTGACAAAATAGAACAATATGGCGAAACTCAGCAGATGTTTCTTTTTAAACCATAAGATGGCAAGGACAAACAGCGCCAAACATAGGATGAAGGAAACAATAGCCCAGGGGTTTCCGGGGGTGGAAATTGGGAATTGGTCGTAGCCATAGTAAAACAATAGCGGATGGGGCACCACCAACATCTTGAAATAAAACAACAGCACCATGAGCGCGGTGCCGATTCTGAGCCACAAGCCTTTTTGGTAGTAAAGCGGGTTCTCGAAAAAGATGATGTCGCGGTGGGCTTTGGGCAAAAAGGTGCGCGGAAACATGCGCGAAAATAGTATCACCGCGATGAGTAATGCCATCACCCAAATGAAATCGCGCAGCTTGAAATCTGTGAAGAAATATAAGGTAAGCGGGATGATGACCAGAAAGACCAGCACACTCGATTTGGAAAAATATCCAAACAACAAACTCGCGACAGCCACCGGAATCCAATACCATTTGCGCACTTCCATAAAACGCACAAAGGCATAAAGCGACAGCAAGCCCCCCATCAAACTCAGAATTTCGTCACGATTTTTCAGACTCGCCACCACTTCGGTGTGGATGGGATGCACTGCAAAAACCACCACCGTCAGCAGCGACAGCCACGGATGATAACTCTTCAGAAGCTTCCGAAGCAGCAAATAGAGAATCACACACAGCAAAAAATAGAGCAACACATTGATGAAATGGCTCACATGCGGACTCTCCTTAAACAAACCATACTCAATGGCGTAGGTCAGCTTCACAATGGGGCGATATTCGTAGTTTTGCTTGGCGTTGGTGGCATAATTGCTGCGCAGAATTTCGCCCATGCCGCGAAAACCTTTGTGCACCATAGCGTTTTTATAGGTCACCAGGTCGTCGTCGAAAGAATAGTTGTTGAGGATGGTGTTTCCATAGAGCAAAAAAACCAACAGAAACAGAAAAATAATCACACGGGGAGTGCTCATAAATGCGTTTCCCACCGAAGAAATCTTGCCGCGCTCCGATGGTTTGGGATTGCGGTCGGGAACTTTGTTTTTTTGTAAGGCTTTGTTTTTGTTTGGCTTTGCTTTGTTTTGCATAGAAAAAGAATTAATACCGTCGCTACTGTTTTTATTTCAGATGATAAAAGTATAAATAATTTCTGAAACAGCGCAAATTTTTTCTTTTGAAGATGCAATGCGGACGACACGGATAAGCTTAACGCGGATGAACACGGATAAAGAAAACAGAACGCAGATGACGCAGATTTATAAGATAAAATATGATTTTTTTGGCATATTGATTCATAAGGACATCAAAAAAATCATACCTTATCAGCGCTGCGCAGCATCCGCCTCATCCACGTTCCAATCTTCCGAAGGAAATCATCACGCGTTATCCGGAACCATCGCTATGTTATGCACCAACTCCCCGTTGGGCGGCACGATGATGGTGGCGGTATAAACCAAAAAGCCCGCTTTTGCTGCCATCAGCGAGGTGTAATCCGTAGAAACGTGTTCTTCTGAATAGATGCCGTTTGCGTTGGTATTCATCACCAAATCGGGCATGCCTTCGCCGCTCAAGGTCACCTGAACGCCTTCAAGGGCTTGGTTGTTACCACTATGGCTTGCAACGCCAGTAACCGAGCCAAATTCGTCGCCTTCTTCGCTATCCGGAACCGACGAAAGTCCCATCAGATAATCCTTATATTTAGCGCCATCCACGCCGTTGAAAAGTTCTTTGCCGATGTTGCACAGACGGGCAAATTCTTTGAACAAAATATTGCCTTTCGTCACCCGTTCGTGGGCGCCTTCTGCCCGTGCACTGATTGCATAACCCACATTATCAATGGCATCGTCAAATTCGGAGTTCAAATCGGTCAAAGCAGTAAGCATGGCTGAGGTCAGTCCTTCGGTGGCTAAACCGCCGGCGAGCGCTAGATGTTTGGTAGCCTGATTCACTATCACTTTGGTGAGGCGACACAAAAAATCGTCGGTCAATTCGCTCATGCCGTCCCAGCCATACATCCGATATTTAGCCGATTTTTCGCCCCATTTGTTCATCACCATAGTGCGAATCATCACATTGTTTTTCAGCACCTCAACGCGTTTTGCGTTGCGGATTTCTACGGCTTCGCCGATGGCGCCGCGCAATTCGATGTCGGAGGTAACGTCAAAGAAATCAACAATTAAGTCTTTGAAAAAACCCACCGTCACCATCGTGACGCTGCGAAGGTTAAACTGGGCGATGTCGCGTTCAATAAAAAGCGCCACCAAGTCGCTGCGCTGTTTCAGAATGCTGTCGGGGCATTTGTAATTTCTGTTGTCGAAATTTAAAGGATTCATCATAAAATAAAATTAGGTTGTGAGTAAATTAATTGAACTAAAAATATTATACGGAGTTCTATAAATTGCTTTTTCTTCGTTGGACTTCAATTTTTAAAATGCTCATTTACTTGAGTAAACTGCGCTTTTAAAAATCTTGTCCGCCTCAAAAAATCTAATTTCTAGAACCCCTCTATAAAAATTGAACGTATTTCCGAGTGCAAATTTACGAAGGATTTTTGTATCTGCCAAAAAAAAATAAATAATTTTCGTCTTTTTTTAAAAGATTTTTTCAACAAAAAACCTTTCGCCTGTGGAAAACTGCATAAAGCACACATTAACAAGCATATCGTTCTTTGGAATACAGATAAAAACTAGGCGGAAAATAATTTCGCTTTCGCGGAAGAGGAGCTCGCTCCTGCGGAAGATGATTTCGCTTTCGCGGAAGTTGCGTTCGCTTGTGCGGAAAATGTTTTCGCTTTCGCGGAAGTAGCGTTCGCTCATGCGGAAGATGGTTTCGCTTTCGCGGAAGTAGCCTTCGCCCATGCGGAAGTAAAAAACTGATACACGGAAGAAGCTTTCGCTCGTGCGGAAAAGCGAATCGCTCATGCGGAAGACGATAACTGAGAGCGAACTCCGCTTCCGCGAAAGCGAAACCATTAAAACATCAAGCGAATCGGTTATTCTTGTTTAAAAATCCCAAAAAACGAAACGCGAATGACAGTAAATTGCCTTCGGAAGACGCAAAATTGAAAGCTGATGACGCATATATGAACGCGAATGACACATTTTTGAACACAGATGACGCATAAATGAACGCGAATGACACATTTATGAACACAGATGACGCATAAATGAACGCGAATGACACATTTATGAACACAGATGACGCAGATTTATAAGATAAAATAAGATTTCTTTGGCATATTCCTGCCTTTTCGGCAGGCAGGGATAAAAACATCCTTCAGGAAAATCATATTTCATCTGCGTTACGAAGTATCAGCCTTATCAGCGTGCCATTTCTAAGAGCGATGAACGCATCCGCGAAAGCGAAAGAGAAAAAAATGGAACCGATAGCGTTTTTCTACTTTGCAAACCACGCAAAATGGAACGCAGATGACGCAGATTTATATGATAAAATATGATTTTTATGGAACGCGGATGAAACGGATGCTCCGCAGCGCGGATATTCGCGAAAAAAATCATATCTAATCAGCGTTACGAAGTATCAGCCTTATCAGCGTGCCATTTCTAAGCGCGATGAACGCATCCGCGAAAGCGAAAGAGAAAAAAATGGCAGCGATGAACGCATCCGCGAAAGCGAAAAAGAAAAAAATGGCAGCGATGAACCCCAATCCCGATTTATCGGGATTGAAACATGCCTCATCCGCGTTCCATCTTTCGCAATAAAAAAAATTTATTTTCAATAAAATGTAATTAGTACTAAAGAATAGTGTACTTTTACTTTTTTTTTACAATCACACCTAAACCAAAGCCTATACCTTTAATAACAAAACCCGAAAGTAATAATCAATAGAACTATTTATCCCCATGGAAAAGAAAATCCTTACCATTGCCGAGCTTCTGCGCCAAAAAGCTGAAGAAATTCTAAAGACCAAATCCAAAAACGAGGTTGTTGACCTTTTGGATATTGAAATCAAACGCATTGTCCACGAATTGGAGGTGCATCAAATTGAACTCGAGATGCAGTTTGACGAGCTCAGCGCGGCTCACAAAATCATCAGCGAAGCCAAACAAGAATATAACGACCTGTTCGACTATGCCCCCTTCGGCTATCTCGCCCTCGACAAAGAGGGCATCATCAAAAAATTGAATTTCAATGCTGCCTCCCTGCTGGGCAAAGAACGGATATATTTGACTAAAAAAACTTTCGCTTTGTTCGTTACGCGCGAAACGTGTGATGTTTTTATACTGTTTCTCCACGATGTGTTTACCAACCCGGGAAAACATAGCTGCGAGCTGGTCATCAAATCAGAGCAGCCCGAACCGCTTTATGTTCTTATGGAAGGCGCATCTCAGAGCAATTCACCGGAATGTTTGCTCACCATGATTGACATCAGCGGACGCAAACAGCGAGAACGCACCATTGAACTTCAAAACCGAGCCTTGCAGGAGCTCAACGCCACCAAAGACAAGTTTTTTTCTATCATAGCCCACGACCTCCAAAACCCTATAGTGTCTATCTTAGGTTTCAGCCAGATGCTCTCGAGCCAAGCCCAAGAGATGGGCATCACCCGTGTCAGGCAATTGGCAGGCTACATCAACGCCTCCACAGTGAAAACCCATGAACTGATGGAAAACCTGTTCGACTGGGCACGCCTGCAAACCGGCAAACTAGTGCCCCACCCCGCCTCCGTCAACCTCACCGACCTCATCCATGAAGTGGTGGAGCAATGTGTGCCTATCGCTGCCATCAAAACCATCGAACTGAAAACCGCTATCGAAAAAGAAATCATCCTGCAGGCTGACAAAGAAATGACCAAAGCGGTGCTGCGCAATCTCATTACGAATGGCATCAAATTTACCCATCCATGCGGCATCATCCATATCAAACTTACCGCTTCGCGCGATGTTGCCGTGTTCTCAGTTTCCGACACGGGCATCGGCATGGACCAAATTCAAATAGACAAACTTTTTAGAATAGACAAGATGATTTCGCAAGCCGGCACCGCCAACGAAAAAGGAAGCGGATTGGGATTGATTCTGTGCAAAGAATTTGTGGAAAAACAAGGCGGTGCCATCCACGTGAAAAGTGAAAGAGGCAAAGGAAGCGAATTCTCATTCACCCTGCCCATCGACTAAAAACCAATAGGAAAGATGACGCAAAATAGAACGCTGAATTATAGCCCCTTTTTAAGGGGTTGGGGTTGAAACACGCTTCATCTGCGTTCCATTAAAGTCCGCGTTCCATCTTTCAAAAAAATAAATCACCCATTCCAAAATATTTTCTTTACCTTTGACCTAAATTTCTTTTTAAACAATTTATCATGGCAAAAACAATCAAAACCCCGAAGACCAACTCTAATGGTCCCATCATCCCCAAAAAGGAACTGAATCCCGATTTTCCGATAGTAGGCATCGGCGCGTCGGCGGGCGGCTTGGAAGCCTTGGAACAGTTTTTTCAGAACGTGCCCAAAGATAATGGTATGGCGTTCGTGGTGATTCAGCATCTGGACCCTACCCACGTGGGCATCATGCCCGAATTGCTGCAACGTATCACCACCATGAAAGTGACGCAAGCAGCCGACGGCATGAAGGTGAAGCCCTATTGGGTGTATGTGATTCCGCCCAACAAAAGTTTGTCGGTATTGAATGGTTCGCTGTTGCTGTTCGAACCGGTGGAAACGCGCGGACTGCGCCTGCCCATTGATTTCTTTTTCCGTTCGTTGGCATTGGATAGAAAAGAAAAAAGCATCGGCTTAGTGCTCTCGGGCATGGGCAGCGACGGCAGCTTGGGGCTGAAGGCAATTAAAGAAGTGAACGGGCTGGTGTTGGTGCAGTCGCCCGACTCAGCCAAATTTGATGGCATGCCGCGCAGCGCTATTGATGCGGTGATTGCCGACATCGTGGCACCCGCCAACGAACTGCCCGCAAAATTGATAGAGTTTCTCAAATTTGTCCCCATCATCAGTCATGATGATAAAGATTTGGCCGCCAAAAACAAAAGCAATCTCGACAAAATCATCATACTGCTGCGCGAACAAACCGGACACGACTTCTCTTTATACAAAAAAAACACCCTGCTGCGCCGCATTAATCGCCGCAAAGGCATACACCAAATAGATAAAATCCTCAACTATGTGCGTTTCCTGCAAGAAAACCCGAAAGAGATTGACATCTTGTTCAAAGAATTGCTTATCGGTGTCACGAATTTCTTCCGCGATACGCTCGTATGGGAAAAGCTCAAATTGAATGTGCTGCCGGCTTTGCTACAAGAGATGCCGCAAAACTCCGTGCTGCGCGCATGGGTGCCCGCCTGCTCCTCGGGAGAAGAAGCCTACACTTTGGCTATCATCTTTCAGGAAGCTGTTGAAAAACTCAAAAATCGCCGCAACCTTACCTTACAGATTTTTGCTACCGATTTGGATAATGATGCTATAGAAATTGCCCGTCGTGGTGTTTTTAATGAAAACATTATTGCCGACGTTTCCCCCGAACGCTTGAGTCGGTTTTTCACACCCGAACCTACGGGCTACCGTGTGAATGCGTCCATCCGCGAAATGGTGGTGTTTGCCCCTCAAAACGTGATTAAAGATCCGCCCTTCACCAAACTCGACCTGCTCACCTGCCGCAATATGCTCATCTATATGGAGCCCGAATTGCAGAAAAAATTAATGGCATTGTTCAACTATAGCCTCAACCCGGGCGGCATATTGATTTTGGGCACCTCCGAAACCCTCGGCAGTTTCAGCGAAGGCTTTGACGAGGTGGATGCACGACTCAAAATTTATGAACGTTCCGCTGCCCATCCCTTGCCCGAATTGATAGATTTTCCTAGCTCGTTTTCGCGCAGCAAAAAAGCTCCCTTCGAAATCAAAGTTCCGATCAAAGTGGTCGAAAACATACAATCCTATGCCGACCAAGTCTTGTTGCAGCGGTTTGCCCCTGCCAGCGTGTTGGTCAACGACAAAGGCGACATCATTTATATCACCGGGAAAACCGGAAAATATCTGGAACCTTCGGCTGGAAAAGCCAACTGGAATGTGTATGTGATGTCGCGCGATGGCTTGCGCGAAGCCCTGCCGATGGCAATGCGCAAAGCGATGCAAAACTATGAGCCGACAAAACTGCGCAACATCAAAGTGGGCACCAATGGAAGTACTCATTTTGTGGATGTTGTGGTGCAGCGCATCGAAAGTCCCCCTGTTATTAAAGGTATGCTAATGATAGTGTTTACAGATGTGGCGGCAGTGATAGATTTGGAAAAAGAAACCCCTGCAAAAAGAAAACGAAACTCCACGGGACGTTATAAAGAACTGGAAGTGCAACTGCAACGCAGCTACGAGGATCTGCAAAGCTTGCGCGAGGAGATGCAAACCTCGCAGGAAGAACTGAAATCCACCAACGAGGAACTGCAATCCACCAACGAGGAACTGCAATCCACCAACGAGGAACTCACCACCTCCAAAGAGGAAATGCAAAGCTTGAACGAAGAACTGCAAACGGTGAACATCGAGCTGCAAAGCAAGGTGAACGATTTTGTGCAGGCAAACAACGACATGAAAAACCTGCTCAACAGTACCGAAATCGCCACCCTGTTTCTGGACAAAGAACTCAACATACGCCGCTACACCGATTCGATAATAAACATCATCAAACTGCGCGCCTCCGACATCGGACGCCCGTTTACCGACTTGGTGAGCCATCTGGAATATCCCATAATAGGCGATGATGCGCGCAAAGTGCTCAAAACTTTGATGACCATCGAAACACAAATAACCACCAACGACGAACGCTGGTTCACGGTGCGTATCATGCCCTATCGCACTCTGGACGATAGGATAGACGGGCTGGTGATAACGTTTATGGATATCAGTGTAGCGAAGAAATTGGAACTGAAGCTGAATAAATTGTTGGGAGAGAAGAAATAGGCTTTAGGAATAGGCTTTTAGACTTTAGACTTTTAGACTTTTAGGAATAGGCTTTTAGACTTTAGACTTTTAGACTTTTAGGAATAGGCTTTTAGACTTTAGACTTTTAGACTTTTAGGATTAGGATTTTAGGCTTTAGACTATTAGACTTTTAGGAATAGACTATTAGACTTTTAGGATTAG
>CAIOJS010000558.1 GCA_903858655.1 uncultured bacterium
CGTCCGGCGTTTCTTGCAGGATCGAGTCCTTCAGGGCGAGCAGCCGTGCATCCTGAAGGCCGATCATGTAGACCTCCTCGAAAGCCAGCGCCAACAAACGGCAGCACACAGCTCCGATTGCTCCGTAGGCGCCGATGACCATAGTCTTTGCTTTAATTTTCTTTCCCTTTTCGATCTTGATCAGACCCATACGACGCACGGCATCTGCCGCGGCCCAGAGCGCGCCTGACGCGCTGTAACTGTTTCCGGTAGTAACGGGAATATCCGCAAGCTTTGCCACCGTGACCCCCGCATCACCCACAACCTTGGTAAAAGCCCCCAGACCCATGATCTGTGCACCCAACCTTTTGGACATGGCTGCCGCTTCGAGCAATCGCTTGTAGGTAAACTCGGGCGGATGGGAGAGCATCTGTTTGGGCGTTCCTCCAACGGTAATCAGCCATCCTTCAGCTTCCACTCCGGTGGGAGATTTGATTCCGGTCACCTTGGAGTAGACAAACGGCGGGGTATAGGCGATAATCTTCTCGATGGCGTCCAAGGCCACGGGAGGGGTCATGCTGGCGACCAGTTCTATGGCCTTTTCTTTTTTTAAGTGTTCCTGGGACAGAGGGTGAATAACAAAAGAAAAGCGGTTCACGCGCCTGACTTTCCCGGAAGGATAGATTATCTTCGGATGGATGCCCTGTTCGCTGATAACCTCCAGGAGATCATCATTGTTTAACTTGGTTTCCTTTTTTCCCAAGGCTGCAATGACCATAGCCTCCAGCACATCCACCTGGACCATCCGGTCAAGAATCTGCGGGGTGGCATCGACAATGGTATCCACACCTCTCTTCTTCAGGAACTCTACCCGATCATCGTATGCAGTGGACGTGAGGATGATCTTACCCCCCAGCTCCTCCAGTGTGCACTTACCCAGATAGTCATAGAAACCCTCATAGGGAACGACTATAACCGTGGCCTTCTGCATGGCCTTTCGTAAGATGTATTTGTTCCATTCGCTAACTAAGGGCAAAGAGGTAGAAATCACCTTGGCCGGGGACAGGGAAAGCACGTCATGAATACCTTTGGCGTAGAGTTCCATATCCTTCAACGAATTGATAAACTTTGGAATTCCATGATCAAAGACCGGGTCGGCAAACTGTAGGTTATCCGTATATCCGCTAATGACAGCGGCAACGTTGTAGTCGGTCATCCCGGAAAGGACTAAAACCCTGGCATTGGTGAAAAAATTCTTATGTGTTTCCTGAACATAGCGGGCAACCCACTCCTGCGCTACATTCCTGAATGCCTCTCCCGTGGTAACGGGTATTTTGAGTTCTGAACTTAATTCCTTGATCCGAACATCGCGTTTTTCAGTCTTTTGCTTAAATCCTAGTTCACTGGGAAACTTTATGCCAGTCAGTCCGATAGCGTCGGCTTGCTGCTCCCAATCATAAAGCAGCTCAACCATTTCATTTGCATCACCATCCGTGCCCATACGTTTTATAAAGAAATCCTGGCCTAAAAATTTCGCAGTGATCTCGTAATCCCTTTCGCTTGTTCCAAGACTGATGCTGATGATCCTTTTCATAATAATCCCCCTTTACTATTTCACTGGTCCAAATCCATCATCCCTGATGGCGTCTGTAGGACAGGATTGCATGGCTTTCAGACACCGCGCTTCATCCTCCTGCGTTTCAGGTTGTCTGAATACGAAATCACACCCCTTATCCAAATTCATGCTGAAATTTCTCGGTGACAACTCATAGCAGAGTGAGCAACCGATACATTTATCAATAATATAATATTTCCCGGGGACATTTTCTCTAATTTTTTGTTTTATTGAAGACGAAGTCCCCTGTTTCATAGGTCCTCTTTTTGGTCCTTTTTTTCGGTTTCTATCGAAAACATTACAAGATGTTCCAAACCCCTAGCTTTGAGGAAGCGGGGATACTTTTCATAGGCCGGTTTCAAAATCGGCAACAGTTTTATTGTCTTCGGAACATTCCCCTTGGCACTAACCTGTCTGAGGGTCAGGGCAGTCACAATGTTGGCCCTGCCATGCCAGAATTTGTGGGCGAAATCGGCATTCATGGTCATGCTGACCTCGGGTTTTCCGTCAAAGTCACCCTTGTGAATGACAATATCGTTTCCAGTAGTATCAATGGTGATGATAGCGGAAGGATTCTTATATATGAACTGTATTATCATGTTGGTTTCAGCCAGAGCCGGCCCGATCTTAGGATCCTCCTTAAGTTCTTCATAGAATCCAATAAGAACATCGTAGAGCATCTTTGAGTCTTTAAAGACGTTGGTCATATCACCTCCCCCAAGAGTCGTATCCTGGGGGTGCAGATCCTCTCGTGAAACACGCTGCGGTATGGCGTCTGACACAAATATCTTCTTAATGATCTCCTCAACCATCTCCCGTGTCGGTTCTATGGGGTTGTAGAGCATGGAGCCGTCTTCCATAGCTGTTGCTACAACCTGATCAAGTTTTGCCAGGTCGTCGTGTATGCCTGCCTGTTCCAAGTTAAGCGGCATCTTGGTCAGATAGGCGAGCTGACGATTCAGCATCCGGATCTTTTCAATGCCTGCCCGGGCAGCCTGATGTCGAAACCAATGGTCAATGAAATCGAGATTGCCGACAGCATGGGCTGCTGATCCACGCAACCAGGAGGACGCGCCAATTAATTTATCCCTCAGGTAGGTAAAATCCATTTTCTGGAAGAGCTTGACGAAGATGTCCATCGAGTCGGCCTTGAGCAGATTTCTGCTTTCTGTGACCACCTGTGGGAAATTGATACCCAGCGCGATTGCGATATCGGCAAAACGCTCGGGTTGGGATTCCAGGTTGCACTCCATAACCTCCGGCAGGACTAAGGCATTGGCAAGTCCGTGCGGAATGTGATAAACACCTCCCAGGGCATGAGCAATTCCATGGGTCATTCCCACCATGGAGTGAGAGAATGCCACCCCTGCCAGGAAACTTCCAATCTGCATGCCCCCCCTGGCCTGTAAGTTTTCGGGGTGGGCGCAAGCCAAGAGAATATTGTTGATGATGAGCTTAATAGCATGGAGCGCCATCGCGTCCGCGGCAGGCGACCATTCTTTGTCGACATAGGCCTCAATCGCATGCGTAAGGGCGTCCATTCCTGTAGTGGCTGTAAGCATCGGGGGCATGGACACAGTGACCTCAGGATCGAGGATAGCGAGGTTCGGCAGGAACTGATCTTCAGCAAAAGGAAGTTTCACATCATGATCGGGATCTGCAATGACGGCAACCTTTGTTACTTCCGATCCTGTACCGGCGGTCGTGGGAATGAAAATAGTGGGTAGCAATACTTCGTTCTTGTCAAGAAGATAGGCGCCCATATGGTCCTCGACACGCCCACCCTTTACAATAAGGATGTTTGCTACCTTGGCCGTATCGATAACACTCCCGCCTCCAACGGCAATAATCATATTGCAGCCGTTCTTCCTGGCCATGAGAGCGCAATCCTGAACGGTATCGATGGTGGAGTTAGGGGGTACCTTGTCATAGGTGCATACAATATCTATGTTGCTGCCTTTGAACCCTTCTTTGACCTTGCCTACAGGCCCTGCCTTGGCCAGTATTTTATCTGTTACCAATATGGCTTTGCGCAGACCGAAAGGCTTGATGATATTTTCGAGCTTACCTAAGACCCCAATGCCATAGATCAGTTTTGTCGGAAGGCTGAATTCAAAATATTCAGGAAACATGGTCGATACTTATCCCCCAGCAGATCAAGGTCAACGACCTTTTCTCGTATAATATTGAACTTGGGGAGAGAACTGTATTCATAACTGAGGTCAGGTAGGAATAATGATGGCTTATTAAGCCA